>JAOAFU010000014.1 GCA_026416115.1 Bacteroidales bacterium
TTTCTGTCTTAGCGTATTTACGAGCAACAACATAGGCAATCCAACTTAGACCAAGGGCAAAAACATGCGATGCCATGTGAAATCCGTCGGCAAGCAGTGCCATCGATTTGGTCAAGTAACCAAAAAATATTTCACCTAGCATTGTTACGGCGGTTAGGTAAACTACCCAAAGGGTTCGCTTTTCGTTGTGCAGATGTTGGGTAGATTCGTAATCATTTGTAATGTTTGTAATATTTTTTTCGTGGAAAAGATTTTGATTTTCGATTTGCATTGTGTTATCAGTTCAATCTGTTGTTGATATTTGTAACAAAAAAAATCGTGACAAGTTTTTTATTTGCGCTAATTTTATTAAAAGCTCTACGCATTTGGTATTTGCTTAATTTTCGAGATGATTACTTTGTATATAGTGCCTCGGGCATCCTGCCCGAGAACCTTTTTTATTCTTCTAAAAAATTTTTTCCACTGGCAAGGATGCCAGTGTTACATTTACTGTACCTCGGACATCTTGCCCGAGTTTTTTTATTCTTCTAAACATTTGTTTTATCACTGGCAGGGGATGCCAGTGTTACATTTATTGAGTCTCGGGATCGTGCCCGAGAATTTATAAACTATAACACTTGTCCACTTAAGCGCTGACAAGGATGTCAGCGCCACGTATAATTTAGTACCTCGGGCATCTTGCCCGAGAATCTTTTTATTCTTTTATATAAATGTTTTTTCCATTGGCAGGGGATGCTGTAATTCATTTAAAAATTTTCTCAATTTCACATGCATACACTACAAAAAATACTTTTAACTTTAAACCTTCGGGTATTATCTGGTGTTTAAACTTAAAAAAAGAAGCATGGTTATTATCATATCATCGGCAAAAACGCTGGCCGAGAACAGTAAAATGAAGGCTCCTAAATATAGTCTACCCCAGTACACCGATGAAGCTCAAGTGCTGGTCGATGTGCTTAGGGAACTTCCGGCCAAGGAATTGGGCAAATTACTTGGTATAAACGCTAAGCTTGCTCAGTTAAATGCCGAACGTTTTGGATGTTGGCATCTTCCATTCAATTCTAACAATGCTATACCAGCCGTATTTTTATATAAAGGCGATGTTTATAAAGGCTTAAATGTTGAGCAATTTAGTGCCGACGACCTACTATATGCTCAAGATCATCTTCGGATTATTTCGGGTTTATATGGAATATTGCGTCCGCTCGACCTTATTCAACCCTATCGGTTAGAAATGAGCACCCCTTTATCGGTTGGAAACTACAACGATTTGTATCAGTTTTGGAGTGATAAAGTTACAGAATCGTTAATCGAAACCATCAAGCAACAGCAAAATAGGGTATTGATCAATTTAGCATCGAACGAGTATTCGCAGGTAGTAAATCTTAAGAAATTAAATGCTAAAGTAATAACGCCGGTATTTTACGAAATGAAAGAGGGTGACCTAAAACCTGTCTCTATTTTTCTGAAAAAAGCAAGAGGTTTGATGGCCTCCTATATTATCCGAAACCGTATTACAAATCCTGAAGAAATTAAACTATTTTCAGAGGAGCGATACAGCTATATCGAGCAATACTCTGATGAGGAGCGATGGGTTTTTGCTCGATAGAGCTATGGGTTATTCATCATTTTTTTGTAGATCTGGTAGTTTTCGTCATCGAAGCAAACCAAGAAAATTTCTTTCAAAGTAGTATGGTGCTTTTGGGCATATTTGCCTAATACAGTTAGGGCTATTTCGGCTGCTTTTTGCTTTGGAAAAGCATATACCCCCGTGCTGATATTGGGAAAAGCAATAGTTTCGATTTGTAGTTCCTCCGCTCTTTTCAGAGCATTTTCGTAACACGATTTAAGCAATTGCTCTTCGTGGTTTTGGCCTCCACGCCAAATGGGGCCAACTGTGTGTATAATATATCGGGCAGGTAGCCGATAGCCTTTGGTAACTTTAGCATCGCCTGTTGGGCAACCTCCGAGAGTGAGACATTCGGCCAGAAGCTCAGGACCTGCAGCAGCATGGATAGCTCCGTCTACACCGCCCCCACCCATTAAACTAGAGTTTGCGGCATTAACAATAGCATCTACCTCCAATTTGGTGATATCGCCTTGTATTAACGTTAGTTTTACCATGGCTTTGTATCATTACATACGAATTTTAGCACCAAGCTCTTTTTCATAAGCTTCCATCAGCCTTTTCATTACGCTGTCGATTTCCTCGTCGGTTAAGGTTCTTTCCTCACTTTGCAGGATAAAGCTGATAGCATAGGATTTTTTACCTTTCTCAATTTTATCGCCTTGATAAACATCGAAAAGGTTAATTTTTTTAATCAATTTTGGTTCAACTTTTTCTGCCAGATCTTCGAGTTGCTGGTAGGTGATTTGCATGTCGAGAATCATGGAAAGATCGCGACGTACTTCAGGAAAACGAGGCAGTTCTTTAAACTGAACTTTACGTTTTGATGTCAATTGCAGGATAGCCTCCCAATCGATTTCAGCAGCAAAAACCTCTTGCTGAATATCGAATTGCTTGAGTAGATTATGATGTACAATCCCCAATACTGCAATCGTATGATTGTTGTATGAGTACTGAAAAGCAAGTGAAAACAAGGGATGTGAAATATCCGATAATTTTAAGTTGCCGGGTTCGATACCTGCTTTTCTAAATACATTTTCTGTATGGGCCTTCAGATAATAAATGTTGGTAGCTGCTTTTGGCGTAATCCAATTGGGCTCTTCGGCCAGTCCTGTCATAAAGAGGCCTAAACTTGCTTTCTCGGTATATTTATCCAAAGGATTCGACGATGCAGGATTTTGATTTAAAAAATAGCAGTTTCCAAATTCGTAAAACCGTAAATTATTTTTTTTGCGGTTAATGTTGTATGCAATCGACTCGAGTGCTCCAAAGACAAGTGTTTGGCGCAAGCAGTTTAAGTCGGAACTGAGCGGATTTAAGATATAAACTATGTGAGGTCGGTATTGGTCGTAGGGCTCGTAATAAGCGCTTTTGCTCAAAGAATTATTCATGATTTCGTAAAACCCTTGAGCGCTAAGCATATCGGAAATAGCATCCTGTTGTTTTAATGGGCTTTGAGCGGGTGAATATGTGAGTGAAGAGGTAATTTTACCTGGTATCTCTACACGGTTGTAACCGTAAACTCTTAGAATTTCCTCAACAATATCGGCTTCTTGGGTTACTTCAACTCGATAAGTAGGTATCTGCAGCAGTAGTTCGTCCGAATCCTCTTTCAGAATATTAATTTCTAAGGCAAGCAAAATATTTCGAATAATTTCTTTTGGTAAAACATTGCCAATCAGACGATTAAGTCGGCTGTACTTTACCATAAGCTCTTTGGGTTCGATGGGGTGAGGATAAACATCGATGATATCGGATGAAATAGTGCCCCCTGCGAGCTCTTTAATAAGCATAGCTGCGCGTTTAAGGGCAAAAACGGTAATATTAGGATCGCAGCCTCGTTCGAATCGGAACGAAGAATCGGTATGCAGATCGTGTCGTCGGGCCGATTTACGTATCCAAACGGGATTGAAGTTGGCGCTTTCGAGAAAAACGTTTTTTGTGTTGGCAGTAATACCGCTTTCGGCTCCTCCAAATATCCCTGCTATGCACATTCCTTCCTTTTCGTTGCAAATCATAAGGTCGGAATCGGCCAGTTCGCGCGTAACTCCGTCGAGTGTTACAAAAGGTGTCCCCTTAGGTAGGGTACGAACAATGACTTTCCGACCCGTAATCTTATCGGCATCAAAGGCATGAAGAGGTTGCCCCAACTCGTGAAGAACAAAGTTGGTGACATCCACAACATTATTAATAGGGCGTACTCCAATAGCGGTTAACCTATCCTTCAGCCACTGTGGCGACTCGCCAATGGTTACCCCTTTTATTGCCACGCCCGAATATCTTTTACAAGCTTCGGTATTTTCGATAATTACTTCAAAAGGTAAATCGCGATTGTCAACCCGAAAGTTACTAACATCGGGTTTTTGGAGCTCGATAGGTTGGGTTTGCTTTAAAAATGCTGCAATATCGCGTGCTACTCCATAATGCGATGCACTGTCGATACGATTGGGGGTGAGCCCTATCTCAAAAACCCAGTCGTCGGTAACTTTAAAATAGGTTTTGGCAGGTAACCCAACAGGTGCATCGGGATCCAACACCATAATACCCTCGTGATTTTCGCCCAGACCCATTTCATCTTCAGCACATATCATACCTTCGGACGATTCGCCTCTAATTTTAGTCTTCTGAATCTCAAACTCTCCCTTAGGGGAATATATTTTAGCACCTGGCAAAGCAACAACAACTTTCTGTCCAGCTGCCACGTTGGGCGCACCACATACTATTTTTAGCGGGGCACTTGTTCCTACATCAACAGTGGTAATATGTAACCTATCGGCCTGTGGATGTTTTTCGCAGGTTAACACCTGTCCCACTACAAAGTTCTCTAAACCACCTCGTACCGAATACCATCGCTCGAGCGATTCGACCTCTAAACCAAGATTAATTAGTATTTGTGCAAGTTCCTCAGGCGATTTTTCTACTGGAAGATATTGCTTAAGCCAATTGTACGATATTTTCATGTAATAAAATTTTATCGTTTCGTTCTAATAGCATAGGGCAAAAGTATAAAAAATTCCCTTTGTCTGAAACAAACCGCACATCGTCGAAAAAAATGTTTATGGTTTGGATTATCGGTCGTACCGCTGACATCCTAATCGGCGTTTTTTGGGGCAGAATGTTATAGTTTATAAATTCTCGGGCAGGATGTCCGAGGTACAGTAAATGTGACACTGGCATCCCTGCCAGTGGAAAAAAATTTTTAGAAGAATAAAAAAGGTTCTCGGGCAGGATGTCCGAGGTACAGTAAATGTGACACTGGCATCCTTGCCAGTGAAGAAAACATTTGAATAAAAGAATACAAAATATTCTCGGGCAAGATGCCCGAGGTACAGTAGGGGCAAGATGGGGTAGGTACCTACTAAATATTACCTAATCGAACGATTTGGCTCGTTCCCATATTTCGTCCATTTCGGACAATGTCATTTCTTTAAGATTACGGCCACTGGCTCGCACTTCGTTTTCGAGATAAAGGAAGCGTTTGATGAATTTTTTGTTGGTACGCTCAAGAGCTGTCTCGGGGTCGATACCATGTAAACGTGCTGCATTGACCAGGGAAAAAAACAGGTCGCCAAACTCTTCCTCAATATGTTGTTGATCATTGTTTGCAATTTCGTTGCGCAACTCGGTCATTTCTTCAGCTACCTTATCCCAAACCTGCGAAGGTTCGTCCCAGTCGAAACCAACTGCCCGAACTTTTTCCTGAATTCGACTTGCCTTGATGAGGGCTGGCAGCGACTGTGGAACACCTGCCAATACCGACCGGTTACCCTCGTTAAGCTTTATTTCTTCCCAGTTTTGTTTTACCTCTGTGTCGTCTTTAACTTCAACCTCGCCAAATACATGAGGATGACGCCGAATTAGCTTTTCGCATATCCCGTTTAAGACATCCGTTATATCAAAAGCTTTTTCTTCCGAGGCCATTTTGGCATAAAAAACAATGTGCAGCGCAAGATCTCCCAGTTCTTTCTTTATTTCTTCCATGTCGCGCTCGACAATGGCATCGGCAAGCTCATATACTTCCTCGATGGTAAGGTTACGAATCGACTCAAATGTTTGCACCTTGTCCCACGGGCATTTTTCGCGTAGCTCGTCCATAATATCGAGCAACCTCTTAAACGCTTCCAGTCGCTTGTCCATTTTTTTTCTTGCAAATATCACAATATTGTTCGAGAAAAACGGATGGACAGCAAAAAAGTTCGCAACTTGTACTTCAAACGTTTGAAATCGTAGGTTTCGCGCCTATCGTGTAAAAGGTTCTTTTTTGTATTTTACTGATTATTAGCTAATTGTATAATAAACTCTTTTTATGCAGAATTAATAAATTGTAGTTTGAATAAAAAAAAAAACTTATTATCGCTGAAATAACTATGAAAACAAAAACCCATGAAAAGAGAGGTAATTTTATCTTTATTTGCTTGCTGGTCCTTAGGTTTATTTGCCCAGCCTCGATTAAGCGAACAAATTGGAAATGTAACGAATGTTAGCGAGACAGCAAAAGGCATTACAATTAAATGTAGTAATGCCCAGGTAATGATTTTGCCGTATTCCGAGAATATTGTTCGGGTAAGGGTGGTAAAGGAGAATTTTGGCCCCGATTTTTCGTATGCCGTAAATGTTTCACCTTCATCCTCGTTTTCGAAGCTCTCGGACGATAAAAATACGGTTGTTTATGCAACTTCGAAAGTTAAGGTGGTAGTTAACAAGACTCCTTTTTATTTAAGTTTTTATAATCAAAAAGGAGAGTTGGTAAATGCCGACGATTCGTTACTTCGCATTAGCTGGATGGGTACCGAAGTAACCAATTATAAGAAACTGTTTGCCGATGAAAAATTTATCGGACTTGGCGAGAAAACTGGGGGATTAAACCGTCGTGGTAATTCCTATCAGCACTGGAATTCTGATGTTCCTGGTTATACGTTGCATCAAGACCCATTATACGCCACTATACCTTTTTACATTGGTATTCACAGCAAAGTGGTGTATGGGATATTTCTCGATAATACCTATCGCACCTACTTCAATTTTGGTGCTTCGACCGACGAGCAGATGATGAGTTTTGGTGCAGCCGACGGGGAAATGAACTACTACTACATTGGGGGCGATAATGTGGCCGAAGTTGTTTCGAACTACACTTATCTTACCGGACGTACCTACCTTCCTCCTCTTTGGAGTTTGGGTTATCAACAATGCCGCTATTCGTATTTTCCCGACAAGGATTTACTTAATATTGCCCGCACTTTCAGAGAAAAGCAGATCCCGGCCGATGTGATTTATCTCGATATTCATTATATGGATAATTTCAAAATCTTTACCTTCCATCCCGAATATTATCCCAACCCATCGGCTACCATTTCGGAACTTAAACAGATGGGATTTCAAACGGCTGTTATTGTCGATCCCGGTTTAAAAATCGAAAAGGGATATAAGCCTTACGAAGAAGGTGTTCGAAACAACTATTTTGCAAAATATCCTGATGGACGCGATTATATTGGGAGTGTGTGGCCAGGCCGTTCGCACTTTCCCGACTATACAAATCCAAAAGTACGCGAATGGTGGGGGAGTATGTTCGAAACATACACCAAAGTGGGCATTCTGGGAACATGGAACGATATGAACGAACCGGCAGTATGGGGACAAAATATACCTAACCTTATCGAGTTCGATTACGATGGCCATCGTACTACACTGGCTCAAGCACGCAACGTATATGGCATGCAGATGGCGCGTTCGACCTACGAAGGTATGCGGAAATTGTTGCCAAACACCCGATTCCTTAACATAACCCGTGCTACCTATGCGGGTGGACAACGCTATTCGACTATCTGGACAGGCGATAATGCTTCGTACGACGAACATATGCTTTTGGGCGTCCGACTGGTTAATAGCTTGGGTATTTCGGGGTTCCCCTTTGGTGGTCCAGACATTGGCGGTTTTGTTGGCGAACCATCTACAAACCTCATGATACGCTGGATGAACATTGGTATATATACCCCATTCCTGCGCAATCATGTGGCATACGACCGCAATCATCGCGAACCCTGGATATTTGGCAAAGAAGCTGAAAAAATTTTCCGCCGCCTTATTAACCTGCGTTACCAGATGCTGCCATACCTGTATGCTGTAGCCTACGAAGCTACTCAAACAGGTTTGCCTGTTAATCGTACCTTAGCTATCGACTACACTTTCGACGAAAGTATTTACAATCCTGCTTTCGAAAACGAATTTCTGTTTGGTCCTTCTATTTTGGTAGCCCCTGTTGTAAGTACGCAATTCATTGCCAAAGTTTACCTGCCCGAAGGTAAATGGTATCGCTTCTCGACCGACGAAGAATATGCAGGGAATAAAGCTCACCTCGTCGAAGCCCCTATCGACGACATGCCTGTATTTGTTAAGGAAGGGGCTATTATCCCCATGCAATCGGTTATTCAGCATACACAGGAAAAAAACGATGGAACGCTATACCTACACGTTTATGCAGGTACTAAAGAGTCGTCCTTCCTCTTTTACGAAGACGACGGTGTAACCTATAATTATACCAATGGCGAATACCACAAACGTCTTATTCGGTACAATCCTGCTAAAAAAGAAATCGTTTTAGCTAAGGCCGAAGGATCTTACAAAAGTCGTTACAACCAGGTTAAATTTATTCTGCATGGTATGGGAAAAGT
>JAOAFU010000046.1 GCA_026416115.1 Bacteroidales bacterium
TCTATAGGAGGAAGTGCGTTAGGTTTATTTGCATATCAAGATGGAGCACTATCTAATGATGAGGGTGCCGCATATTTTTTAGCTTCAACATCTGCAAATGTTGGTGTTTATGTTGCATATAGGTCTGGCAATACAAATTATAAAATAATAAGTGCAGGTGGTTTTGGTGGTACTGTTTCGACTGATGTGTGGGGGTTAACAAATGATACGAATGATAGAAAGCTTATGTTTGCTCCAGAAGCACCAGAAATTGTACTTCTCGATTTTGGAACAGCAAAATTAGTTAATGGTAAAGCATATGTAAAATTAGATCCAATTTTTTCAAGAAATATTGTTGTTAATGAAAATCATCCATTGCGTGTATTTATCCAATTAGAAGGGAATTGCAATGGCGTATACGTAACTAATAAAACCAAAGAAGGTTTTGAAGTTATTGAGTTAAACAATGGAACTTCAAATGTAGAATTTTCATGGTTTGTTATTGCCAACCGAGCCGACTATATCAATCCTATAACAGGGAATTTAATATCTAAACATGAAGGGGTTCGATTCCCACAGGCACCAAATGCACCAAAAATTGAAAGAGTTAAGCAAAGTGCTTTGGATAAAACTAAAAATATAGAACGTGAAATAGAATTAAAACCATTAGAAATAAAAAAAGCTAAAGAAAATAAATAAAGTTTTATCAATGAAAACAATAGGGCACATATTTTTTTTCTTTGTAATTATATCTAACTCCTTTTCTCAGGGTCTCATTAACAATGCTATTAATTTATATTTAACAGCCAATTCTAATATAATTTTATCGGGTAATGCAAATTGGATACAAAATGGAATTGTAACTTGTGCTTCGGGTAGTAATGTAAAATTTACTGGCAATACATATCAGTATATTTTAGGAACAAATACTACTGCATTTTCTAATGTAGTTGTAAATAATTCAGGAGGCGGGGTAGTAGCAGGCCTAAATTTTTCTATATTAGGCACACTAACTTTAACGCTGGGTCATTTCGATTTAAAGCAATATACTATTGATTTGGGGACAACGGGGAGCGTCAGTGGCGAAAATATTAATTCGCGCATACGTGCAACCGATGCCAGTTGGAACGAGGGCGGCGGCACTGGTTATATTTATGCTACTCGCAATAATCCTTCGGGAAATGTGGCAGGACTAGGACTTAACTTTACCCCCTCGGTTCCTCTTGGAAATTCAACTATTATAATAAGAGGGTGCAACGCCTTACAGGGCAGTGGCTCTTTCACAACCAATTGGAGCATATTCCGTTGGTATCGTATAATACCTGGCAGTGGCACAGTACCACCGTTAACAATAAACAATTTTTACTATTGGGGTGGTTCAACTAATCCTGAATTAAATGGCCATATAGAAAGCGAACTACGTTTGTTTCAACAAGTAAACTATGGGGGTCCTACTTATTGGGAACCACGAGAACAAAACGTAAATACAACTTCCGATTTCGTGTGGGGAACTACTAATGCACCAATAGCACTTAATTATATAGAAGTTACTCTTGGCAGTTTGTCTAAGCCTTTACCCGTAGAATTATTAAACTTTAAAGGTATTTGTAAAAACAATAAAATTACTCTTACATGGCAAACTGCAAGCGAATATAACAATTATGGCTTTGTTATTCAAAAATCAAACGACTTAATTGAGTGGGAAGATATAGGTTTCGTTAAAGGTGCTGGCAATAGTTCAACAATTACAAATTATAATTTTGAAGATTATTACCCGTATACTACAGTTACTTATTATCGTCTTTTACAAACAGATAATAACGGCACTCAAAAAACTTATGATCCAATAAGTATTATATGCAACCAAGATATTATAGAATCGGTTTTTGCATACAACAACAACGGTAAAATAAATGTAAATATTAAGAATAATGCCAGTATCGACTACACAATAATTATTTACAATTCTATAGGTAAACTAATAGAAAAGAGTAAGGTAAGATGCGAGAATCAGATTACTTATGAGAGCAAAGAAAATTATGCAGCTGGAGTTTATTATGTTACAGTTTTTGGAAGCAAAAATGTTTGCTCAATGCCTGTTGTAATTGAATAAATAAATAAATATTCTAAAAGAGCAGGAATTCACAACTAAGTATTTACCGACGTTTTGATTAACAAAGGATATGACAATTTAACAAAACTACCTAAAAGTAATTTTTATACTATTAAACATACTTGAAAATAAACATTTTACAAAATTTTACGAGACCTTTCCAAAAGGTTTTGCACAGGGCTCATGTTTAAAATTATTTGTCTAAAACCTTGTTTCCGCGCTTTTCACGAGGGGGTGCAAAACATCTCATGTTAAAAATTATTTGCCTAAAACCTGTCATGAAAAAAATTCCTCTTTTTACTTATACACAAATTAATAACTTATCCAACTCAGTAGTCATATTGTTTTTTTCAACAGTTTTTTATGAAAACATAAAGAATTCAGTTATTATCAGTTCTCAATTCAATTCCATCGGCAATAACTTTTACATATTCTGTAAATTTTTTATTACCTTTTACTTCAATATTTGATTCAAATCTTACGTTAGTAAAATAATCAATATTTGGATATTTTTCACTCAATGCTACTAAAACATGATGATTTTTTGTTATTTTTTGTAATGTAGAAGAAAGCCTAATTGTAAAAAATAATAAATTAATAGAATCCACGTAATATAATGGCAAGTTTACAGATGATTCATTATATAAATAATGTTCAAATTCAAAAATATCGGAATAAATGTATTTGTTTTCATAATATGTTTTATCATTTTTAAGTATTTTTGTATCATATACTTTTTTATTCGATTTAATTCTTCCTGTCAAAGTAACATCTGCAGTTAATGAATGTACAATTGTATAATCATTCCTACTTAAATCTTCAAATACTATTGGTAAGCTATTTCTTACAATTTCATATTTAGATGTAGTACAACTTACCAACACAAAAAAAACTATTAACATGTAAATTATTAGTTTCATAGCTCTTAAATTTTAATTATTTTAATCTTTATTTATTTTAATTCCTTTACAAAGAACTGTTGTTTTTGTTTTTTTTACTTTAAATAAGACAAAATCCTTTTCATCAAAACTTTCTCTCACTCTAATATTTATAACATAATCAAGATCTTTATTATTTTCAAATATTTTGTATAATGCTAAATTAACAGCGGGACTATTTGCATTATAACCATTAACATAGCCATATTTACCACCATCTTCTCCAATAATTGTTGCAAATTTTAAAAAACCTAATAACTTTACTTCTTTTGCTTCTACTGTAGCAGATAAATCATCTGTAATTTTGTAATCATTTCTACTTAATTTTAATGGTGGTAGTGGTACAACAGATCTGCTTACTGTTGTTAAACTACTTTTACACCCCATTAATAAAATAACAGCAAATCCAAATAAAAAATTTCTTTTCATAATAAAAAATTTTTTAATTTTTAACAAAGCAAAATTATAAGTAACATATTTTATTTTTTTTTTTATTAATTTAAAATTTATTGTATTCTTATTAAAAGTGATAATAATTCAATTTTATTAATTGAAAATCAATTATATGCAACAACAAGGATAAAAATTTATATTTATCACTTTAAAGAAAATGAGAAATAATAATTTGAAAAATTAACTAAAAACAATTTGAGGCTTTTGTAAAGTCACTTGTAAATAATTTTTATCCAATTTATAATTGAAAATCAACATCTTCCAAAATATTATAATGACTTTAAAAAAGGTTTTGCAAAGGTCTCATAGCTAAATGTACGCCTTCTATTAAAATAAGAAATTATCTTCTAAGTTATTAATAACCATTTTTTTAATAGTTTTGCAAAGGCCTCATTTTTTTAAAAATTTTTTAATTAAATTTGAAAAAAATGTATGAATTACATTTTAGTTATAATATTTTTATTAATTGGCTTACTTTTAGGTTTGTCAATTACATTATTACTCTTTAATAATAAAATAAAAGATTACAGCACTAAAATTACAAAATTAGAAGTTTTACTGAACGAGAAAGAGATTAACATAAAAGAAAAAGAGAAAATAATAGAGAAATTCGAAATAACAATAAAAAATCTTGAAAGCGAAAATTTAATAGCAAATAAAAAAATATCTGAATACGAAGGTTTAATTAAAGAAAAAGAAAAAACAGAAGAGCAAAGTCTAAGTAGACTTAAAGAGCAAGAAATAAAAATCGAAAATAAGGAAAAAGAAATAATATTATTAAAAGAGAAAATTGCAAATTTAACTACCGAAAACCAAAACATTTCTAAGCTATTAAAAGAAAAAGCTGAAGAAATAAAACAAATGTACGAAACCTTGAAAATTGAATTTGAAAACTTGTCGAATAAATTACTTGAAGAAAAAGCTAAAAAATTTACAGAACATAATAAAGAAATCATACAACAGTCAATAAGTCCAATTAAAGAATATTTAGAAAGATTAAAAGATCTTGAAAAGAAAGTACAAACATACTACGATAACGAAAATAAAGAAAGAGCTTCTTTAAAAACTATAATTGAAACTTTGACAAAAAAGAGCGAAGAACTGGAAAAAGCTTCTGATCAGCTTGCAAAAGCCCTTACTAAAGATATTAAGTCGCAGGGTACATGGGGCGAATTAGTGCTCGAAAAAATACTTGAACTTTCTGGCCTTGTAAAAGGAATTCACTACCACACTCAAGTAAAAGTAGAAGATAAACAACCAGATGTTATAATTAACTTACCGGGCGAAAGAATTATAATTATCGATTCAAAAGTTTCTCTAAATGCCTATATAAATTATACCGCAGCCACAACCGATGAAGAGCGTAAAAAATACTTAGACGATTTAAATAAATCATTACAAAACCATATAAAAAACCTTGCCGGAAAAAATTATGAAACTATTTTCCATGGCAAAAGCATTGATTATGTTATAATGTTTGTACCTGTTGAACCTGTCATGAATATTATAACCTCCCATTATCCCGATATTTTCAAGGATGCAATTAACAATAAAATACTAATAGTAACTCCATCTTCTCTATTAGTCTCTTTAAAAACTATTCACTTCTTATGGAAGCAAGATGAAGCACGTAAAAACTTTGAAGAAATTTTATCTAATATATCTAACTTGCATGAAAAGTTGCTCAAATTTTTAGAACATTTTGAAAATATTGAAAAATCATTACTAAAATCGATTGATTCGTACAAAGAAGCAAGAAATACATTAGTCAACGGAAAAGGCAATGTAATTTCTATAATCAAAAATAAAATTGAGCCATATATAAATGCAAAAAAACAATTACCTAATACTTGGAACAACTTATTAAATAGCAAAGAAGATTGAAAAAAATTAATGAAAGTTTTATTTCAACCTTTTTTTAATTTTTTTGCTGCCTACAAAAAATACTACAAAAAAACCTAATAAAACACTAAAAATACTTTTGCAAACATTAAGTTCATATTTATTTTTAAAATAAAAATTATTTCTAATTAAAAAAATAACGAACTACTTAAAAATACACTCTTTTTCAAACTTATTATTTCTTTTTGCAGGGGTAAATCCTGCTTCTATTATGAGATTTTTTATTATATCTTCGGTCATGCTTGGTTTAGAAACACCTGCCGCCGATACTACGTTTTCTTCAATCATTATAGAACCCATATCATCGGCTCCAGCGTGCAAACATAATTGAGCTACTTCAGTACCCATTGTTAACCATGATGGTTGAATGTGAGGGATATTATATAAAACTATTCTACTTAAAGCAAGCATTCTTATATATTCAGATATTGATACCTTTTTTATAGAGAATTCTTTTACAAGACGCGTATTTTTACTCTGAAAAGGCCATAATATAAAGGAAAGAAAACCATAATTATTTCCCTTTTGTTTTTGTAAGTCTCTAATTTTTATTAAATGTAAAAATCTTTCTTCAAGAGTTTCAACATGTCCAAACATCATAGTTGCCGATGTTGGTAAATTTTTTTTATGAGCAATACGCATTACTTCTAACCATTCGTTGGAGCTACATTTTGCAGGCGAAATAATTTTTCTTACTCTATCAGATAATATCTCAGCACCGCCACCTGGTAAGCTATCTAAACCTGCTTCAATCAAAGCATCAATAACATACTCAACAGATTTATTTTCAACTCTTGCAATGAATACTATTTCCGGAGGGCTTAACCCATGAATTATTAAATCTGGAAATTCCTCTTTTAAAAAAGCAAAAAGATTAATATAATAACTAAGCCTAACTTGATTATTTAGTCCTCCTTGTAATAATATTTGTTTCCCTCCGTAAGCATATAACTCTACAATCTTTTCTTTTATTTTATCATACAAAAGTAAAAAAGAACTTTTATCATTTCTATTAACAGAAAAATTACAAAACTTACATTTTACACAACATACATTGGTATAGTTTATATTTCTTTCAATAACATAAGTAACAACATTAAAAGGATTAATTTTAAACCTAAAGTCGTTAGCAATTTTTATAATTTCAGATAAAGGTAAATTATATAAGTTAAAAATATCTGTAACGTTAAGATTTTCGACATTAGGTAACCACTTCATAATAAACAAAAAAAGGTGTTTTACCAATAAAGGTAAAACACCTTTACAATAAATTAGGCGGCGACCTACTCTCCCGCAAAAAGCAGTACCATCGGCGCTGGTGGGCTTAACTTCTCTGTTCGGGATGGGAAGAGGTGTTTCCCCACCGCTCAAGCCACCCTAAATTTATCTGAAAATATTGGGATAAGTTAACAAGGGCGAGTAAAAACTTACGGGCAATTAGTACTGTTCGGCTCAACACCTCACGGTGCTTACACCTACAGCCTATCAACGTCGTAGTCTCCGACGGCCCTTAAAGGAAAACTCATCTTGAGGCAGGCTTCGCGCTTATATGCTTTCAGCGCTTATCCCTTACAGACATAGATACCCAGCGGTGCAGCTGGCGCCACAGCTGGTACACCAGAGGTCTGTCCGACTCGGTCCTCTCGTACTAGAGTCGGGCCCTCTCAGTTTTCCAACGCTCGCCACAGATAGGGACCGAACTGTCTCACGACGTTCTGAACCCAGCTCACGTGCCACTTTAATCGGCGAACAGCCGAACCCTTGGGACCTTCTCCAGCCCCAGGACGTGACGAGCCGACATCGAGGTGCCAAACCGCCGCGTCGATGTGAGCTCTTGGCGGCGATCAGCCTGTTATCCCCGGAGTACCTTTTATCCTTTGAGCGATGGCCCTTCCATACGGAACCACCGGATCACTTTGCCCTGCTTTCGCACCTGCTCGACCTGTCGGTCTCACAGTCAAGCACCCTTATGCCAATGCACTCCACGCACGATTACCATCCGTGCTGAGGGTACCTTTGGGAGCCTCCGTTACTCTTTAGGAGGCGACCACCCCAGTCAAACTACCCGCCATGCACTGTCTCCCGATTTCGTCGGGATTAGAATCCAGACAAATGAAGGGTGGTATTTCAACGGCGACTCCATTCCAACTGGCGTCGGAACTTCACAGTCTCCCACCTATCCTACACATCACTTGCCCAGATTCAATGCAAAGCTGTAGTAAAGGTTCACAGGGTCTTTCCGTCCCGTGGCGAGTACCCGGCATCTTCACCGGGACTACAATTTCACCGAGCTCATGGCTGAGACAGTACCCAAGTCGTTACACCATTCGTGCAGGTCGGAACTTACCCGACAAGGAATTTCGCTACCTTAGGACCGTTATAGTTACGGCCGCCGTTTACCGGGGCTTCGGTTCAGAGCTTCTTCCCGAAACCAGGAATAACCCCTCCCCTTAACCTTCCGGCACCGGGCAGGTGTCAGGCCCTATACATCATCTTACGATTTTGCAGAGCCCTGTGTTTTTGCTAAACAGTCGCCTGGGTCACTTCTCTGCGTCCCAATTCTTCATTGGGAACCCCTTTTCCCGAAGTTACGGGGTTAATTTGCCTAGTTCCTTAGCCATGAATCACTCGAGCACCTTTGGATTCTCTCCTCGGCCACCTGTGTCGGTTTACGGTACGGGCTGCTTATATTTAACCTTAGAGGCTTTTCTTGGGAGTATGGTTAGGACCACTCCGTTCGCCCGAAGGCTCACGGTACTATCAGGTTCGACATCTTTTACGGATTTGCCTGTAAAAGATATATCTACACCCTTTAGCGTGCTATTCCGTCAGCACCGCGGGTCTTTCACTCCTCCGTCACCCCATCGGAATATAAGCAGGTACTGGAATATTAACCAGTTTTCCATCACCTTCTCCCGTTATTCGGGATACGGCTTAGGTCCCGACTAACCCTGTTCCGATTAACGTTGAACAGGAACCCTTGGCCTTTCGGTGTACCGATTTTTCATCGGTATTATCGTTACTTATGCCTACATTTTCTTTTCCTGCCGCTCCACCATACCTCACGATATGGCTTCTGTGCAACAGGAATGCTCCCCTACCTTCCGAATAACTCAGAACCATAGCTTCGGTAGTATGCTTAATGCCCGCTTATTATCCACGCATAACCGCTCGACCAGTGAGCTGTTACGCACTCTTTAAATGAATGGCTGCTTCCAAGCCAACATCCTGGCTGTCAACGCAGTTACACCACGTTTAACCAACTTAGCATACATTTAGGGACCTTAGCTGATGGTCTGGGTTGTCTCCCTCTCGTCATAGGACCTTAGCGCCCTATGGCTCACTCCTGTAAAACATGTTGCGGCATTCGTAGTTTGCCAGGAATTGATAGGCCGCAAAGCCCTCGCATCCTAACAGAGCTCTACCTCCGCAACACTATTATACAAGGCTGCACCTAAATGCATTTCGGGGAGTACGAGCTATTTCTCAGTTTGATTAGCCTTTCACCCCTACACACAGATCATCCGAGAACTTTTCAACGTTCACCGGTTCGTTCCTCCATCCTTCTTTCGAAGGACTTCAACCTGTCCATGTGTAGATCACTAAGTTTCGCGTCTATTACTACTGACTAAACGCCCTATTCGGACTCGCTTTCGCTACGGCTCCTTCTTTCTCTTACAAGAAAGAATTAACCTCGCCAGTAGTAATAACTCGTAGGCTCATTATGCAAAAGGCACGCCGTCATCCTGATGAATGTCAGGACTCCGACCGGTTGTAAGCATACGGTTTCAGGTTCTATTTCACTCCCCTATTCGGGGTTCTTTTCAACTTTCCCTCACGGTACTAGTGCACTATCGGTCTCTCGTGAGTATTTAGCTTTGCCAGATGGTCCTGGCAGATTCGGACAGGGTTCCACGTGCCCCGCCCTACTCAGGAAGTCAGCAAGAATATGTTTTTTTACGTATACGGGACTATCACCCTCTATGGTTTACCTTTCCAGGTAATTCTACTTGAAAACATATTCTTATGCGCTGACCCCTACAACCCCATATATGCTAAAAAACATATATGGTTTGAGCTCTTCCCCGTTCGCTCGCCACTACTAAGGGAATCACTATTGTTTTCTTTTCCTCTGGGTACTTAGATGTTTCAGTTCCCCAGGTTCGCCTCCCGATTTGCATCGGGATTTTTCCGAATAATCGGAAAAGGGTTGCCCCATTCGGAGATCTGCGGATCACAGGCTGCTTCCGCCTCCCCGCAGCTTATCGCAGGTTGCCACGTCCTTCATCGCCTACGAGAGCCTAGTCATCCACCGTATGCTCTTAGTTGTTTTTATCTCGCCATTTGCTAACTTATCCCAATATTTCAAAGAACCTACTTTTTGCTCTTTATAATGGAGAATAAGGGATTCGAACCCTTGACCCCCTGCGTGCAAGGCAGGTGCTCTAGCCAACTGAGCTAATTCCCCATCTTATCAAAGAGCATTTATACATTACATTAATTACTTTATAATGTAGTCCCGCGCAGACTTGAACTGCGGACCCCTACATTATCAGTGTAGTGCTCTAACCAACTGAGCTACGGGACTATAATTCCCGAGCTTTATATAATTAAAAAAATGAAGAAAGAGGTGTGATTGTAAGAGATGGTTTTTGCTCTAATAAGGAGGTATTCCAGCCGCACCTTCCGGTACGGCTACCTTGTTACGACTTAGCCCCAGTCACCGATTTTACCTTAGCCCGCTCCTTTCGGTTACAGGTTTCAGGTACCCTCGGCTCCCATGGCTTGACGGGCGGTGTGTACAAGGACCGGGAACGTATTCACCGCGCCGTTGCTGATGCGCGATTACTAGCGAATCCACCTTCATGGAGTCGAGTTGCAGACTCCAATCCGAACTGAGGTAAGTTTTAGGGATTAGCTCACTGTCGCCAGTTTGCAACCCATTGTACTTACC
>JAOAFU010000154.1 GCA_026416115.1 Bacteroidales bacterium
CGTATTCCAAACCTGTCGAGGCATACGCCCCAATATCCCCAAAACTCATCGTGAGGCGCAACATGTTCGTTGCTTCCTTGCGAAAGTAAGCCGAATAATCTGTCAGCTTCTTCTTTTGAGTCGGGCTCGAGACTAATTGTAATGTTGTTACCAATTACGAGTTTGTGCCCCATGCTTTCGAGTATGTCTGTTCCCATGATAACAGTTCCCCCTAAAATGGGCAGAGCAACATGCATCACCAATTTCTTTTCAGCATCCGAAAGTTTTGGCATGCCGTTTTGCTCAGGTAAGTCACCCATTCTCATAATGGGGGCAGCCCAGTCGGTTTTGAAAACAGATTTGTAGAAGTTAAAAGCCTCCTCAGCATTTCCATTAAAGTTCAAATAAATGTTTGTTTTTGCCATGATGTTGTGAATTAATTCCTTAAAATATAATACTCATTAGTTTAACAATAGTATTATGGAAATGTTATTGACTATGGGGTCGAATGCATAATGTTTTTTTTGTATTTTGAATCTTTACTAGTAAAAAAGCTTAACTATAGAAGAAAGTCATTTCCGAAAAATTTTTAATGCCCAATTCTAATCATTAGTGTATATAGTAAATGAAGTTGTCTGATAAAATACGTTATAAGTTTGCGATGTTAAAAAGCCGAATAGTAATTTATTGCATTTTTTCGTATAACATCACATAACCATTATTCGTTTTGTATTTTAATTTATAGTTTGTATCGAGTAGTTCTTTCAGTTCTTTCCATTTAGTATCGTATATCTTTTCTGTATTGCCGTATAGCATGACATAATCAATTTGCTTTTTAATAGGGGAACTAGTGTTGTTGGGCCATTGGATATTTAATATGGAATTTTGATTTGCTAATAGGACATTTGGTAATTTTTTATTATTCCAATTAATTGGGAACCAGTTTAAGTTTGCTTCATAGTTTTCAAGAATTATTAAAGGCTTTTCGACTCCCAAATAATTTGAGAAATGAATTTCTAACCAATGATCAGAGAGATTTATTGGTAAAACGATGCTGTTGCTTTCTATATATTTGTCGGTTTGCTTGATGGCAGAGGCATTTAAGTCTAGTTTTGTTAGCGAACGATTTAATTGTTGAAGTGTGACCAAATGAATTGCTATTGTTATAAGTATTATTGTATTGATAATTTTAAAATTAATTTGAGCGTTTATTGCTCTTGCGATTATCCAGGTTAGGCCAAACATGTAAAGGATTAGCGAAAATCTGTACGACATCATTCCTGCGTTCGAACTATCGGGTATAATAAAATACAGGCAAACCGAAAGGAAAAAAATAATTGCAAATACAAAGGGTAGGTTCGTTTGATTAAAACCTTCTTCAATATTTTTAAATATGAAACTAAGTACCAGTAATATGAGTAATATGTGAAAATACTGTTCAGTAAATATTTCTTCTCCTATATAATCGAAAACAATAAACGGCCTGGCATCATTTATCCATTTGATGAGTTCTTTAGCGGTATAACCAGCATTTGAAGGAGAGAATTGATTAGATTTAAGAAAAGCAAATGCCAAAATTAATGTTGGTAATGAGATTATTAATAGCCTTAAGATTTCCTTAGAAAATGACTGAAAAGTTTTAAGTAGTTCTTTATTTTTCAGGTATTCATTAAGCGAATAGAAAATTATAAAAAGTCCTATTGTGATTCCAAGAAACCCATAAATAATAATGTTTGAATAATATGTAAACACAAAAAGTATAAACATGACGACGTAAAATAGCCCATTTTTTGGTTTACTCTGGTTCCTAAGCCAGAGGCCTATACTAAAAAAATACAAAATAAATGAGAAACAAAAATTGTAAAAACCAAGGTAGAATAAGAAAGAATGTATAAATGGAAATATTAGGATGCTTAAAGCAGCATTCTGGGGGTTAATAGTTTTAATCAAATAACGAAAAGAAAAAGCCATTCCAACAATATAAATTATGATTAATATTTTTTCTGCTAACCAAGCAGGAAATACGGTAAGAAAAAGTAATAATATAAAATGGGTTGTCCAGTTTGGAGTTACAAAGTTATGTATGGTATAAAATTCAGCTAAAAAATTATTTCCTTTTAGTAAATGTAAAAGGTTATTAGCATTGTACAAATGTGCAGGCCCATCCATGGAAGGATAGAAATTTGTTGCAAAAGGAAGTATTACATTAAGCAGAAGTAAAACATAAAATATGTAGGAGTTATAACTATTTTTAAATTTTATTTTCTTCATAATATACATTCTTAATTCGGATATTAAAAATTGGATAATTTAATTGTCAATAAGAGTACATTATAAGCAAGTCCATGAGGTTAAATTACTAAAGTTTGTAACTAAAACAAAAGTATATTTTTTTATTAATTGCAAAACATATCATAGGCCTGCTTCCTACCTTTCTATTAACTAAAAGACAAACTATAAGATTGTTAGGGTTTGATTTAACTGTAATGCATGAATTCAATATTTTTTATCTTAAATTTTTTATATTAAACAGGTGTTTCAACCACATTATGGTAATTATTCTGTTATTATCCATTTGTTCAAGTATTGGTTTAATTGGCAATTCTGATTCTTTTTATTCAAAAATTCTTTTTCCAAATGGGTAAACAACGATTTTGTTCAATATATTATCCCAATTTTGGAGATAGTTTTACCATTAATGGAGTTAACTTTATCTCTTTATTGCAATAGAGGTTAGGATTATTTTATTCTATACACCAACAATCGGGCATCTTTGTCGGCAAAAGCTGGTGCGGCCACAATAATTTGGCTCGACTCTGGGATAAATACCGAAGTTCGAGCACCATTTGCGGTAAATATCCTTGCAAGGGTGGTATAATTATCCTGCAGAACAGTTTTATATTGTGGCTGAGTAGGTTTCGATGCTGCGGGCTTTTTGGTTTGTTTATTGTTTTTTGGGTTTTTGGAACTGCTTTTAGCAACTGGTTTGTTTTGTGTACCTGTTGGTTTAGGTTCCTTAATTAATTGTTTAACTTCTTTAATTTCCTGTTTAATGATGTGCAGGTAACCATCGCCACATGTTACGTATATTTGATGTTTGGAACCATCGTAATAAATTTCATTCACATCGCCGTCGATATTTAAAGACGAGATTTTACTACCGTTTTCAGAATTTATTACCAGCAACTGACTTGGCTTCCTACAGCCAATAAATAACCGCTTATTGTCTTTGTCGTAAGCTAAAGGATAATTTTCCGATGATTCTGAAAGTTTTAATGAAGAACCTACAGTATTACTTTTCAGATCTATAACACCTATTTCACGGTTTTTGGGCAGATTAATGAACATTATGCCAGCGTTTTCATCGACACAAGCTGCTTCGGGATGTACAGGTAGTTTTATAGTTGTTTTATACTTTAGGGTGTTGGCATCGACCAAGGCAATAGCTCCTTCGCCATAACCAATATAAACCATCTGAAAGGCTGGGCTATACTTTACTAAACTAACGTTATTGTCGAATCTAAATGATGTTTCTTCTTTAAATGTATTGGTATTGAAAACCCTACAAAGCCCATCCCCTAGGCAGGCTACAAAAATTAAGTCGCTATTGGGTTGAAATTCAACATCTATTGGTTGTCGTAGAGATTTTATTGAACGTACTGTTTTTTTATTCTGTAAATCAATCACTTCTAAAGTGTTGTTAGATAAAGCAGCAAGGTAAATGACACCCTGTTTTCCATTATAGGCCATTTGTCCCAAGCGTCCGGTTATATTTTGAAGCGTAACTGTATACATTAATTCAACATGAGAGGTGTCGGATTGTGCACGAAGGGAGGATGACAATGATATTAATAAAATACCCGTGAAATGGGCAATTGCTTTAAAATTTAGTCTCATAACAATCTTATTTTCTGTTAAATATAACTCCTTTTTAGTTTATAAAAATATAAATGTTTGATAAAAAATAAAAATTTTTATTTATCTGAAAAATATGAAATCAGATAAATTGACTTAAAGGCGTGTTTTGTAATGGTAATCGTATGACATGAGAGTCGTTATCCTCGATCTAATACAAGCTAAACTATTTCTGATCATTTTTATAACTCAAAACCGTTATGCACAAACATAGATTGTATTAATGGTTTTAGCTAATCATTCACTTTCTATGTTTTTTCCTTAAATAATATGAATTCGAGCATTATCTAATATATATATTATAATTTCAAAAGGTGGAGAATATCGATTGCAAACGTTTTCGAAAAGTATAAAAATGCTATACATTCTTATTTTGTTGTAATTAACATTGCAAATTTTTTCGTAGGTCTCAGTGCAAACGTTTTCGTATTTCTGAACTTTTTCACCCTTTAATCAAAGCTAATTTTCTTGTTTTAGCTAATTGACGGACTTTAATTTTGAGCTTTGTCCAATGCAACTCAAGAAGCTGAGAAGCTTATTGGAGTACTAAAATTAACCAAATTAATCTTAAAAAACTATGAAAAAACTACTAACCACAACAATTTTAGCGGGTTTTCTGCTACTTGGGGGTATACGACATGTTTATTCCCAAAACGATGTGATGATGCAAGCATTTTACTGGGATGTTCCGGTAAACGATGTAGCCAAGAATGGATTCTGGTGGGATACGCTACGTGTAAAACTTCCCCAGCTAAAATCTGCAGGAGTTACTGCTCTTTGGGTTCCTAACCCCTGTAAAGGCAATTGGGGTATTTACGACATGGGGTACGGACTCTACGATTTGTACGATTTGGGGGCTTATAACCAGAAAGGGAGTGTTGAAACCCGTTTTGGAAGCAAGGCCGAGCTTTTAAATCTTATAAATGCTTGTCATCAATCGCCCCGTATCGATATATATGCCGATGCAGTCTTAAACCACATGTATGGTGAGTGGGGATTGAACGAAGAAAGTAATCCTGCTGTAAAAGCCTATGTTTTCAGCGAAGCACGTAATGGAACCTATGTTGCTTATCAAACGAGCGATATAAAATGGGTAATTCCGAATGCAACAGCTGGCGATTATTACATTCAGATCAAAGGGTATAATTTAAACTGGAGCGCCGGTGTGGCCGAAAGAGGCTATAATGTAAATATTAATTGGACAGGTGCCGCAGAAACCGACCCCGGTACCTGGGAATACGAACCTAATAATGGGGGTGGACAGTTTACTGTATATCCCGGCAGTGGGGTAACTGTTCGTGCACATGCCGATTATCAGGGCGATATTGACGAGTACAAAATTACCCTTACCTCAACGGCCACTATCGTGATTAAGCTAACTGCTATGCGGGAAGTATACAATCCCAACTGGCAATGGGTTTGGGCCGATCAAACCAATGGGTATTATCCTGTTGCTGTTTGGTACAATGGTAGCAATATTGCCAGTACCAAATTAGAGGCCCGTACACCAACAAAATCCACTTTCGTTACTCATACAGGTACAGGCGAAGCAAACTTTCAGTGGGGTTATGCCGATTTTCATCCTGTTGATGCTAACGATTGGCTCGGAGGCGGAGGTTTTGAGGATGAAATTATCCCCAATACCCGATGGTTCGGAAACGATTTTAACACCTATAGCACCACAGTTCAGTCGCGTCTCAATGCTTGGGGTGTATGGATGATCAATACTATTGGTTTCGATGGTTTCCGTCTCGATTTTGTAAGGGGGTATCAGGTCGATTTTATAGCCAATTGGATTAAAAATTTGCCCAAGAATGGAACCCAACAAAGATACATTGTGGGCGAGTATTGGACAAGTTATAAATACAGACTAAAGAATTGGATTAACGATAATGCTTCGCGTGGAGCAACGGTCAGTGTGTTCGACTTCCCTCTTAAATTTACCTTAAATGGATTGTGTAATGGAAATGGATCGTCTTTCGATATGCGTTGGCTTAATAACGCCGGCATGGTTCGCGATAACGCTGGAAACAGTGTTTCGGGAACAAATGTTTCAACCTTCCTCGAAAATCACGATACGGGTAAAGAGCACGATAAATGGATTACTAAAGATTGGCAGTTGGGATATGCCTATATTCTAACCCACGAAGGTCGTCCTTGTTTGTTTTACCCCCATTTTTACGGAATACGACAGTACGATAGTCACAACTCATCTTTATACGTTCAAGCGCCAACGAGTTTACAAAGCGATCTGAAAAAACTAATGTTTGTCCGTAAAACATACCTCGGGGGTACATTAGTGGTACTTACCGAAGTGGGTAATCCATACCCGGCTGCCGATGCCTATAATGTTTATGTAGCCCGCAGGGCAGGTAATGGAACTAAAAACGGGGCTATCATTGTACTCAACAATCATGATACGCAAACTAAAGGTATTTGGATAAGTACCTCGCCAACCGGATGGACTAACTGGGCTGGACGTACTTTGGTAAATGCTTTCAACCCTTCAGAGAGGGTAACCGTTTATGCCGACGGCCGTGCTTTTGTTCAGGCACCTCCACGTGGATACGCCATCTATGTGCTCGACTCGGATTATGTACAATACAACCAGTCGCTCGAAGAAAAAGTTGAAAATACGGCTACTTCTCTTGAATCTGTTAACAGTAACCTTCAGCTTTCGGCTCAAGTCTTTCCTAATCCTGTTACAAACGAATCTTTTATACAGCTCTATTTGCCTAAAAGTGGCAAATTACATATTGATCTTTACGAGATAAGTGGACGACTGGTTACGAATGTTTATAAGGGAATCTCGAATTCAGGCGCAGGGAGAATCGCTTTACCCGTTGGTTTAAAAAGTGGCGTTTATATTTTGAAAATAAACTCTGAAACTGAAACTGCTCAAACAAGGTTTGTGGTAAACTAAAAGGTATTGATCTGAACCAGTGCAAATTGCTGAAACATTTCCTAAGCCTTTTGATAGGTTAGAGGTTTTCTGTGCATGTAGAACCGGTCGCTATGGCCGGTTCTATTTTTAGAAAATATTAGAATTACATGTTTATTTGAATTAGCCTGTAATATCTTTGCAAATTAAAAAATAATAATCTAAAGTTACTAATTGTAAATCATATTTTTTGTATACTTAGAATAATTATACTATGTTAATTATTAAGTCAACAGATTTTGCAAGTCATGAAAAACTTGATATTGTTATTATTTTCTCTCCTTTCGGTTTATGATAAACTACATGGAGAAAAATCAATTTTTGAACCTTTAGATAAGGTCATTGAGAACCGTTGGAAATATGTGGATGAAAAAAACAGGAATATTCAACATTTAAAAATGTTGCTGATAGCGAATCCTAAAGATGAAGTTAAGAATGAACTTTTAAGGTCAATATACCAAGAGTATAGTCTACTTAATTTCGATTCAGCATTTTTTTATTGTAGTTTACTTTTAAAAAAAGCTTATAAACAAAAAGATCTGAAATTTATAAATGAGGTAAAAACGAAAATAGGATTTTTACTGATATCTGGAGGATTATTTAAGGAAGCATTAGATACCTTACATTCAATTAAAAGAAACAAACTTGATACAAAGTTATGGCATGAATATTATTATCTATTAGCTAGAGGATATTTTGACCTTTCAGATTACATTTCAAATGAATATTACTCTCCTTTTTATGTAAGATCTGGTTTAGCCTATATTGATTCAGCAATTGTATACTGTAAAGATAGCTTGCAAGTTTTTTCATACCGTGGACTTAAGAGTATTAAATTACGAGAGTTCGAAAAAGCAAGGGTATATTATGAAAAATTAATTCAGAACAATAGAATTGACAAACATCAATATGCAATTGAGGCTTCTTCATTGAGTTTTGTATATGAAAATTTGCAAGAAAATAACTTAGCAATACAAATGTTAATTAATGCTGCAATTGCTGATATTGAGAGCGCTACTAAAGAAACTATTGCTATTCGAATTCTTGCTAAGTATTGTTTTCAGCAAGGTGATTTCGAAAGAGCTTACCGGTATGTTAAAATTGCTCATGAAGATGCCTCTATTTATGGTGCAAGGCAAAGAAATATTCAGGTTTTATCCATATTGCCGCAGATTGAGGAATATCAGCTAAAACATTTCATGGAACAAAAGAAAAAATATTTATTTTACTCAGTTATCATTACAGTTCTAATACTAGTTAATATGGTATTTACGCTTATCATTTTTAAGCAATACAGAGTTCTCAAAAAAGCAAAAATTTTTCTTAAAGCAAGCAATGAACAGCTTTTACAAATAAACACCAAGCTTCACGATGCAAATCGAATAAAAGACGAATATATTGGTTATTTTTTTGATACAATTTCAAAATATATATATCGTATTGAGAGTTATAAATCATTTCTACACAGAAAAGTCACTACTAAGCAGTTCGGAGATATAGTTGATTTTATTAAAACAATCGATATTAAGAGAGAGAAAGAAAACTTTTATAGAAAATTTGATACTATTTTTTTAAGTATTTTTCCACACTTTTTGGAATCAATAAGGGGTTATTTTAAGGATGATAATTTGCTGGTCACCACTAATCCAGAACAAACACTTTCCCCAGAGATGAGAATTTTGGCTTTAATTCGAATTGGCATTACAGAGAATGAAAAAATTGCCCAATTTTTAGGTTATTCGCTCAATACCGTATATACATATAAAGCACGTATTAAAAGCAAGCTGCTCATAACCATGGACGAACTTGAGAAAAAATTAATGGAAATAAGTAGTCTATAAGTACTTGATTAGTTTATTATATAATCATTCATAAACTGTTGTATCTAAATTTATTAGAAATATCATCAAGTCGATAGATACTTGATAGAGAGGATTCAGTTATCAATAAGGCTAATTTTGGCTTTGAAACCGTTAAACTCAATGCCATGAAAACAAAATTATTGCTACTCTTGCTGTGGATCTCTA
>JAOAFU010000178.1 GCA_026416115.1 Bacteroidales bacterium
CTCAATTCCCGATGAAATTTTTGCTTTTCATGCCCGTCGTAACGATTTTTCGAAATGGTTAAATGCCCGTGCCCTATTTAGCTTAGGTAAGATATTCAAAAACCTACGACTGACAGATTTTTCAAATAACATTCCCGAAGCCAAAAAGTTTGTTTACGAAGCTATTGCCCAATACCGCATAAGTAAAAGCCGTGGAGTTATCGCCCAATACGAACGTCAAGAGTTCGATGAGTTTGTAACCTTCAGCCGTATTGGTTCTGGATCAATTGGTGGAAAAGGTAGAGGATTGGCTTTTGCCGATTCGGTTCTGAAAAAGAATATCCATCTCAATCAATTCGAAAATACTTTGATTGGTATTCCAAGAACTGTAGTAATTGCAACAGACATTTTCGACGAGTTCATGGAGCTGAATAATCTCTATTCAACTGCAATTGGAAATTACAACGATCAAGAAATTTTCGAAAAATTTATTACTGCCCGATTGCCCGAACATCTGATGGTCGATTTGCAAAATTATGTAAAAGGAGTACGCAAACCTATAGCCGTTCGCTCGTCGAGTAAGCTGGAAGACTCGCAGTTACTCCCTTTTGCCGGTGTATATAAAACTTTCATGATCCCCAATGTCGAAAAAGATGTTAATCGAACGCTTAAAATCCTGAGCGAAGCTATAAAATGTGTTTACGCCTCTTTGTTTTACAAAGAAACAAAAGCCTACTTCCAGTCAACCGGTAACAATCTGATGGAGGAAAAAATGGCAGTCATTCTGCAAGAAGTTTGTGGACAAAAGTGCTGCAATTTATATTTTCCTTTGCTTAGCGGAGTTGCTCTCTCGTACAATTATTATGCACTCCCACCCGAGACTGTCGAAGATGGAATAGCACACATTGCTTGTGGTTTGGGAAAGTATGTAGTTGAAGGTAATCAAAGCTTTCGTTTTTCACCAAAACACCCACAGCATGCTCTGATCCATGCTTCAACAGAATTGTTTCTAAAAAACCAGCAAAGAAGGATTTATGCCCTTTCGCTCGAACCAGATGCATGGAAACCCTCTATCGACGATACTGTTAATTTTGTTCAAATCAAGCCCGAAGATATGCTTTTGCATCCAGGCAAATCGCTTATAGCTTCAAAATATGATATAAACAATCATCAGATAGTCGATAATCTGCTTTCTGAAGGTAAAACGATCATAACTTTTAACGGTATATTAAAACATCGAGTTGTTCCATTGGCCAACATATTATCCGAACTCCTTGAAACTTTCGAGAAGGAGTTGCATGCTCCTGTTGAAATAGAGTTTGCACTCGAGACAAATCCTAATGAGTTGCGTAAGTTTCAATTCTACCTATTGCAACTACGACCTATGTACCCCAACCAAAGAACTTATCCTGTTGAATTACCCGATATTACAAACACTCAAACAATTCTGGCTTATTCCGAACATGCGCTTGGAAATGGAATTTTTTTTAACATTAGCGATGTTGTTTACGTATTACCCGAAAAATTCGACCCTTCCAAAACGCTTCTTATGGCTGAAGAAATTAACAGCTGGAACAATTTAATGAAACAACAGCATAAGAATTATGTCCTCATTGGACCAGGTCGATGGGGATCTTCGGATCCATGGTTGGGAATACCCATACGTTGGCACCAGATATCGGAAGCAAAAATCATTATTGAGTCTCTTACAGAAAATCACCCAGTAGACTTTAGCCAGGGAACCCATTTATTTTATAATCTGATATCCAGTGGGGTAATATTTATGATGATAGATCAAAAACAAAACCCAGAATTTATCAATTTTGAATTACTTAATTCAGTTGGAATACATGAAGATAAGGAGTACACAAGGTGGGTACATTTTGAACAACCATTTACCGTAATTACCGATGGACGAAAGCATAAAAGTATAATCACATTTTAACTACCTCATTATGGATGTAAAAAAAATTATGACCAACCTTGAACGACGTTATCCTGGTGAAAAAGAATATCATCAGGCTGTTTATGAGTTGCTAATGTCGATTGAAGAGATATATAATCAGATGCCCTATTTCGATAAACATAGCATCATTGAAAGGCTAATTGAGCCCGATAGAGTATTAATTTTCAAAGTCCCTTGGGTCGACGACATGGGAAATATTCAGGTTAACAGAGGATTCAGAGTGCAGTTTAATAACGCATTAGGACCATACAAAGGAGGTCTTCGGTTTCATCCTAGTGTTAACGTAAGCATCATGAAGTTTCTTGCATTTGAGCAAGTTTTTAAAAACAGTTTGACGACCCTTTCTTTAGGAGGAGCCAAAGGGGGTTCGGACTTCGATCCAAAAGGAAAATCGGATGGTGAAATCATGCGATTTTGCCAGGCGTTTATGTTAGAACTATGGCGCCATATTGGCCCAGAAATCGACATTCCTGCCGGAGATATAGGTGTAGGAACCCGCGAGATTGGATATCTTTACGGAATGTATAAGAAGTTGACCCGCCAGCACAATGGGACACTTACTGGTAAAGGAACCGACTGGGGAGGATCGTTATTACGACCCGAGGCTACTGGGTATGGAGTAGTATACTTTATTAACGAGATGCTTGCTCGACAAAAAGACAATATTGAAGGAAAAGTTGTGGCGATCAGCGGTTTTGGAAATGTAGCCTGGGGAGTTGCTAAAAAAGCTACAGAACTTGGAGCTAAAGTTGTGACCCTTTCTGGTCCCGACGGATTCGTTTATGATCCAGATGGAGTACGAGGTGAAAAAATTGACTTTATGCTCGAATTGCGAGCAAGTAATGAAGATATAATTGAACCCTACTCGCAAAAGTATCCGAAAGCAAGATTTTTTTCCAACAGAAAACCGTGGGAGGTTAAATGCGATATAGCCATCCCTTGTGCTACACAAAATGAACTTGACGAAAATGATGCACTCCAACTAGTAAAAAATGGTTGTCGTTGTATCTGCGAGGCCGCTAACATGCCATGTACTCCCGAAGCTATTGATATTATTATTCAGGCAAAATTACTTTATGCACCAGGCAAAGCTGCTAATGCTGGGGGTGTAGCAACTTCTGGTTTAGAAATGTCGCAAAATGCTATGAAACTCTCTTGGCCAGCCAATGAAGTCGACATGAGATTACAACATATCATGCAAAACATACATCAAAACTGTGTTAAGTACGGATTGCAACCTGACGGATATATAAATTATCTCAAAGGAGCTAATATTGCAGGCTTCCTAAAGGTTGCACATGCTATGGCCGAACAAGGTGTATAAAAAACATCCTTAATTAAGTTTTCTAAATTAAAGCCTATTTATCATGAAAAGAAAGATACCAGCGTAAGCGTTCAGCATCCTTGATGGTAATTATACTATCCCTTACCATCATTGCTATTGAGGTTAACTTTCTGCTTTTTCGGTATTTGTCTATTTTTTTAGCGATTTCGAAACCCATATAGGGATGTCTTACCATCTCGCTAAAGCTTGCAGAGTTAATAGGAAATGGTTTAATAGTCGCAGTATCTACAAACAAAAAAGGAACAATTTTTCGATAAACATCTTCAGAAAGCCCAAACACCTCCCTTAGTTGTTCAACAGAATAAAATCCACCCAGAATTTCTCTGTATTTGACAATACGTTTTGATAACACTTTTCCAATACCTGGTAATTTTTCAAGCATAGTAGTATCGGCACAATTTATCTCTATCTTAAGTTGTTCTTTTATTTGTTTTTCTTTAAAATCGGATTTTGGGAAAAACCAGCAGTTTTGTAATTGATAAACCAAGGTGGTGTCAATTTTGTAAATTCGGCAAATATCTCTCACGTGCTTAAACTTTCCTCCTTGCTCTCTATACCTGATCCATCGTTGTGCAACTGATTTTGAAAAACCTAATCCTATAAGCTCCTCATAGGATATAGTGTTCGGATTATATCGACAGGTAGAATCAATTTTAATAGGCAAACTGGATAAAGTTTTACTAACAATAATACTATCGGCCATAATGACAATATTTTTTTCTAAGTCGGGTCGATGTCGTTCGGTATAAAATCTAAAACCAATAATTACAAATTGTAAAAAAATAATTAGGCCAATAAGAACCCATGTACCTCTTTTAAACGAAGGGGAAAAATAACTGAACTCGCGCCAAAAATAGCGTATGCGCCGAAACATAATTAGTGCATATTTCTGTAAATATAAGTAGCACCAGATAACGCATCAATATCAACTAAAGAATCAAACTGCACCTTAGTTGGTTTAGTTTTTACAAAATCTCTGAATTCATTTTCAGAAAAATCTACTTTCCCAGTAATGAATTCGGGTATATTGTAATTTTTCATAAACATTTTGTAAAAAAGAGGATCCTTTTGAGGTAAAACGAAAGCTTTGTGAGCTTTTCCATTTTTGTCGAAATATGAAAAGAATGGTCGTGAATAGCAATTATCGAGGCTACGAGAAGTAAAAACAAACCAGCGTCCAGATTTTGACCAGGTATGATAACTCTCGGTATAGGGAGTATTCACAGGCAGTGGTTCATATTTTTTTGTCAAAGTATCGTAAAGATATAAATCGGAAGTTTGATCGAAAATGGAAAAATAGCTGTAACGACACATGGTAAACATAATATACCTCCCATCGGGAGAAATACGAGGAAAAGTGATACTCTTTCCAGTTTTCGATGCCGAAATAACGGTATCGACATCCCCCCATTTATGTGTTTTGGCATCGTATGGAATGCGTACCAAACTAAACTTTACAAATACTTTCATGGAGTCATTTAAAGCCGGAGGTGCAGAAATGTAATAGAGCCACTTGCCATCGGGTGAAAAAGCAGGCATATTCTCGCGGTTTTTCGACGATACCTGTGGGCAAGTAGTAACCATGTTTTTCTCAATGTCGTACACAACAAGGTCTGAAGCTCCATCAAAAACTACTTCGTGATAATCGATAGTAGAAGTAAAAATTTGAGTAACCCTATTGACAACATATGCCAGTTGTTTTCCTCCAGGATGCCATGCGGGATAAGAGAAGGCCGACATAGTATAGGGTGTTTTAGTGTCA
>JAOAFU010000078.1 GCA_026416115.1 Bacteroidales bacterium
TCGTATAAATTTTTTCGAGTTTGCCTTGATAAAAACTTAGCATGTTGAGCAGATGATCTTACCGTAAAAAAAACACCATTTGCCGAAAATTGATTTTATGACAACCTATCCTTTGTAATTTTGTTGGTCAATAAGAAAAAAGCATGATGTAAGTAACCATAATAATAATGGTCTTAGCAAAAACTTATTAAAGAAAAACCCATGAAACCCTTCTTAAAAAAAGCTCTTACTATATTAATGACTATTCCAATAATAAATATCAAAGCAGGAGAACCTCCTGCCGAAAGCTCGAATGCATCCCTAAAACTTAAAACCCTAAGCGGTTACATTCGCGACGCAAAAAATGGAGAAACACTCGCAGGAGCAACAGTATATATCAGGAATAATGGAACAGCGACTTCTTCCAACCCATACGGATTTTATACTCTTAGCCTAACACCAGGCCACTATACAGTTGAATTTTCTTATGTAGGATATAAATCTTATACCCTGGAGATCGACCTAAAGGAAAATAAACAACTCGACATAGAGTTAGATGAAGAAGTAACCGAAATTGAAGAAGTGGTGGTAAAAGGGGGTTCAACAGCTGAACGCATCAGAAAACCCGAAATGAGCGTTTCGAAACTTGAATCGAAAACCATAAAAAAGATTCCAGCCCTGATGGGAGAGACCGACCTTATCAAAGCCATTCAACTTTTGCCTGGAGTACAACCTACTTCCGAAGGCACCTCTGGATTTAGTGTAAGAGGAGGAGGTATAGATCAAAATCTTGTCATCTTCGACGATGCTACAATCTATAACGCATCTCATTTGATGGGTTTTTTCTCTGTTTTCAATAATGATATTGTACGAGAAGTTAAACTTTACAAAGGCGATCTTCCGGCCAATTTTGGTGGACGCTTATCTTCGGTACTCGATATTAAAACTAAGGACGGAAACATGAGGCAATGGACGGGAAATGCAGGAATAGGACTAATTTCGAGCCGACTCATGATCGAAGGACCTATCATAAAAGATACCACCTCAATCTTGATCTCGGGACGACGAACTTACGCCGATATCTTTTTCCCTTTTCTTCCCGATACCGACATACAAAAAAGTTACATGTACTTTTACGACCTTAATCTCAAAATAACTCATCAATTCAACAATCGTAACCGAATTTTTCTTTCTGGTTATTTGGGTCGCGACCGCTTTGGGCAAAAAAATCTATCCGATTTCGGATTTGGAAATAAGGCCATATCGCTTCGATGGAACAGTCAGTTAAGTGGCACACTTTTATCCAATGTAACCACCTATTTTACCGAATATTCTTATGCTCTCAGTACAGGAATAGAAGACCGAAAATATTTTTGGCAATCGCAAATTAAAGATCTTGGCATAAATATCGACTTTAACTATTACCCCAACCCCCAAAACGAACTTCGATTTGGTATTACCACCACCTACCATACCATCGATCCGATTCGAGCATGGATTGAAGGAGATACAGCCAGCTCAAGTTTTCCCTCATTAATTAATCATTCGCTCGAACATGGCATATATGTGAGCCATCAGCTTAAAATTAACCAAGATTTAACCATCAAATATGGCATCCGATATTCAGTATTTCAAAACATGGGTAAAACCATACAAAACTATTTCGATGAGAACCACAATTACCTCTACACTACCATCTACAAAAGCGGCAAAATATACCACACCTATGGGGGGGTAGAGCCTAGATTAGGTATTAATTATGTTGTAAACGATTATACCTCGCTCAAAGCAAGTTATGCACGAACCTACCAGTATCTGCAATTGGCTTCAAATTCGAATGGAGGCATGCCTCTCGACTATTGGTTCCCGGCAAGTCCAAATATCAAACCGCAGCAAAGCGACCAGTATGCAGTAGGGATTTTACGCAATGTTACCAATTGGTATAGCGAGTTTTCGGTCGAATTTTTTTATAAGGACATGAAAAATGTCATCGACTTTAAAGATCATGCCCAGCTATTATTCAACGATCGCCTCGAAGGTGACGTAAGAGTGGGCAATGCTCATAGCTATGGAGCAGAAATACTTTTCAGAAAAAATGAAGGCCGCCTTAATGGCTGGATTAGCTATACATACTCACGAGCTCTGCGCAAAATTCCAAAAATTAACGGAGGAAAAGCATACTCGGCACCGTACGACAAACCTCATAATGTTTACATAGTACTCAATTACGATTTTTCACGGCTCACTTCAATATCGGGAAGCTGGATATACGCTACGGGTACACCGATTACCTTCCCCGTGGGATCTTTCAAATATGGAAACGATTTACTACCAATTTATCCCCAACGTAACGAATATCGCATGCGCGATTACCATAGGCTCGATATTTCATTGACGGTTAAATCGAAAGAAAAATACTTCAATAATAAGGTCGAAACCGAATGGGTCTTTTCTATTTACAATGTTTACGGACGTCATAACGATTGGATGATCAATTTCCGCAACGAAGAAAAAGATGGAAAAACCTATAAAGTAGCCGAAAGATGGTATTTGCCTTTTGTTTTCTTCCCAAGTATGACCCTAAACGTAAAATTTTAATTTTAATGGGTATGAAAAAAGTATTGAAATATAGCTTGATTATAGTAATGTTAACTTCTGCGTGTCGCGAAGACATAGACCTACCCCTCGATACAACATATCAACGTATAGTTATTGAAGGATCCATCAGTACCGACACAACAAGTCATACAGTAATGATCAGCAAATCGACCGATGCATATGGTCGACAAGAAATTGAATACATTAGTAATGCCCTTGTAACTATATCGGATAGCATTAATACTTACTATCTTTCAGAAATTCCTGGTAAGAAAGGTCATTATCAAACAGAACCCGATGTATTTGGCGTTGTGGGGAGAACATACACCCTCACGGTCGAACAAGTAGACATTGATGGGGATGGGGTGTTTGAAAAATATACTGCAACAACACGTATTGTACCTCCCTTCAGGCTCGATTATATTAGAATTATTCCCTTTAACACTTCACGAACCAAAGGACACCTCGTATTGATATATGGAAAAGTTCCATCGGATCGAACCCATTATATGATTCGGGTGTATAAAAATCAATCTTTACTTACCGATAGCATTCACGAAGTCCCAGTAATAAATAATGTCGACACTACCTATGTGTATGGCGATATGTTTTGTTTCTTAAATGATAATAGAGCCGATGAAAAATTATCGGACAATGATACCATAACTATAGAAATGCTTGCAATAGACGAAAATTATCGAAACTTTCTATCGGCATTAGACGATGAGTATGGCACCCGATCTCCGTTATTCAGCGGGCCATCTGCGAATTTACCTACTAACATAATGCCATCTGATAAAGCTGTTGGATATTTTGCAGGTTATGCTATTAGCAGATCTTCGGCAATTTATAAAAAAAACAGATAGAATTTTTTACCTAAAGAGATTACGGGCAAATAAGATTGTTTTTGCATAACTTTGAAAAAAATGCATAAACCTTGAAAGCTGCCTATTCCTTAGCAAAATTGGTATATCCGGGCGCAATTCGGCGAATAGAGAATCAGAAAAATACCATTTTCTTCACCTTCGACGATGGTCCCGATCCCCAAGTTACCCCTCAAGTGCTTTATCTACTTAACCGATTTGGGGCGAAAGCCACCTTTTTTTGTCTGGGACAAAATGTAGAAAAATACCCTACCCTTTTTAACGAAATAAAAGCCCAAGGACATTCGATTGGTAATCATGGATATGCACATATCGACGGTTTCAAATGTACCAACGATGAGTTTCTTAAAAACGCTGAAAAGGGATACTTCCTTACGCACTCACGATTATTCCGCCCCCCCTACGGTCGCATGAAACCTATTCAGTATCAATGGGTCAAACGAAGATATAAAATAGTTCTCTGGGATACTATGTCGGAAGATTACGACGAAAAAAAATCTGCTACCGAAATAATTAACCACGTTACATCCTCCATTACTCATGGTTCTATTGTAGTATTCCACGACACCCTTCAGGCACAAAAAAATCTTTTCGAAGTACTCCCTGTACTACTAAGCCAGCTTTCACATCTTATTTTTGATAAAATCCCCATGGATACACCAACGTAAGACTTTTTGTGTTATTTTTTTGTTAATTAACAGGATTTAAGAATCTTATATTATTTTTTGTCTTAAATTTGGATATGTAAATTAAAAAAAAGAGATTATGAAAAAGTTCGGAATATTTTTGAGTACAGCAGCATTTATATTGGCTGTATCTTTGTCGGCTTTCGCAGGTGAAGAAGGAAAAGACAAGAGCAAATGTGAAACCAAGACCGAATGTTGCAAGAAAGACAAATCGTCGAGCAAATCGGCAGAAACTAAAAAAGATCAAAAAGAACAACCTGCAAAATAAGGCAGGCAAATATTCAAGAAAAGCCCCATCTCTGGGGTTTTTCTATTATAACACAAATTTGAAGAATGAAAAAATATTCCGACGTAACTATTTTTCAATTACCAATTTTGAGAAATTGAATTCGCCAAAATTGAAAGCCACAATAATTACATATTACTGAAAGATTAAAACTCTTTACAGCAAAATTATTTCAATGTTGGCTTTTTAAGGTTAACGTAATAAGTTTTCATTTAAACACAACATTTGCCCCAGAAGAACAATTAACACGATTGGCTGGTTTCCCTTTTACAATTACATTTGCCCCACTGCAAGCCTCACCAAGAATCTCTTCTGATACGACAAGTGTTAATGAACTCCCGCTTGATGCGGCAATTTTGGCAGTCCCGCATACCAGATTATCACCTTTGAAAGCTGCGCCAGAACTACATGTAATCTTCGCAACTTTGGCACTTCCTGTGAGTTTCAATTGCGAACCTGATGCAATTTCAGTTTCAATAAATTTACACTTCGTTGTAGCAGAGATATTTGAGCCTCCAGAGCATTCACAATTCAGGTAATCGGATACTATTTCACCCGCCACCTTTATTGATGCGCCTCCCGATGCCATTAACTTTTCAAGATACTTTGCTTTCACCGAAATTCTGGGATTACTGCTATGTTTTCCAAACATCTTTCGTTTTATCTTCAGAATACCTTTTTCAAGCTTTAACTCTATGTCATCAAAAATTCCATTATCCGATTCAATCGACACAAGTTCAACCGTATCCATTTGAATTGATACCGGCAATCCATGTCCTACCTCAATTCCTTTAAAATTTTTTAGATTAAAATCTTTTTTCTCGGCATGAGCATTCAAAAACAACGTACCGATGAATACGAGGCTTACAAACCAATTTTTAATACCTTTAGTCATAGCTTTAAATTTTTAGTATGACGTAAATATAACGTTCAAAGTTACAGAGCCTCTTAGAATGATTATTTAAACAATATATCAACAAGCAAATCTTTGAGAAAACAGCTGCATAAAGTAGTATTATTCAACAATACACCATACAAATATCAAACAAGAGCTAAAAAATGGCCATTATCCTAAACAATGAAAATACGCAAATATGAAATGAGTAAAGAAAAAATATTTAAATTTGTTATCTTAGCCACGAGTAGAAAACAGATAATGAGTATATGTATTATAGAAAAATCATTGGTTTTGTAATAGGACTAAATATACTTACGCTTCTATCAACCAACGGCCAAGAACTCGATATTTTTACTAAAGATCGGGTACAAAAATTTCGTATTCGCACGGTTACCCTATTTGAATACGATTATGTAAACGGTAAGCCTGAAGCTAAAGGAGTAAAGGCCGAAATAGATAGTTTCGATACCCAGGGTCAGAAAGTTCTGCAAATAAATTATCGTGAGGATGGTAGTATTATGAGTATTTCGACCTTTAAATACGACAGCAAAGGGAATAAGATCGAAATTCTTAAGCAAAG
>JAOAFU010000175.1 GCA_026416115.1 Bacteroidales bacterium
AAACCTTGGATCGAAAAATTTAATTGGGGACACTTGCTTCAACAACATGGGAAACCCAACAAAAATCGGCATCCTCATAAACACGAACGTTTGAAAAATAGATTGGTAACATTTTTGGAGAAAAAAATATTTCGTAAACCCTTATTTGAATTTAAAAATTATATCTTATTAAAAAACAAATAATTCATCATAAAACTTTTATATCAATTTTCAAGTTTCAAGAGAGATGTAACTTTTTTTAAAATGATATAAAAAACTTATTTTTGCATAAAAACTAGGGGTGCCTAAAGAAGAAAGGCTGAGATTATACCCTTTGAACCTGATCAGGGTAATGCCTGCGCAGGGAAGTTAAGGTTATCTTATTACATATCCTTCCTTTCTCAACAATAAAGCATCCATAGTTTTTAATGTTTAACCTAACATTATAAAACATATGGAACTACTTATTTCTTTTGGAATCGTTGATTCTTACTTTTCAAAACTTAAGAATAATCTTAAAGTTGATGTAGCTATTGTGGGAGGCGGCCCCTCTGGATTGGTAGCTGGATATTATCTTGCCAAAAAAGGCATTAAAGTGGTTTTGCTCGAGAGAAAATTATCTCCTGGCGGTGGAATGTGGGGTGGAGCTATGATGTTCAACCAAATTGTTGTCCAAAAAGATACTTTGCCAATTATTAATGAATTCGGAATTAGCTATTCTACCTGCGAAGAATTTTTACTTATCGATTCTGTTCATGCCACAAGTGCCTTAATATACAAAGCTACCCAGGCAGGGTGTACAATTTTAAATTGCATCTCGGTCGAAGATGTTGTTATACATGAAAATAAAATTTCAGGGTTGGTAATAAACTGGGCACCTGTGCATCGAGAAGGGTTACATGTCGATCCTCTAATTCTTATGGCAAATGTAGTAATTGATGGGACAGGACACGATTGTGAGGTTGTTCGCACTCTTGAACGTAAAAACAATGTGAGCTTAAACACTACCAGTGGAAAAGTTATGGGCGAACGATCGCTTTCTGTTGAAGAAGCAGAAAGAACTACTCTCGAAAATACCAAAGAAGTTTACCCCGGTTTGTATATTACGGGTATGGCAGCCAATGGTGTATGTGGAAGCTTTAGGATGGGGCCAATTTTCGGAGGTATGTTGTTCTCGGGGAAAAAAGTTGCTGATCTAATTTTGAGCAAGCAATAATTATTATCAAATCTTAAACTGATGATGTATGGAGGAAATTGGAATTTATGTCATTATAACAAACCCGGTCTTATCCTATGAAAAGATTGCCGAAGTATGCGTAAAAAAACAAATTCGAATGTTACAATTACGAGAAAAAAGCAAAACTGATAAAGAACTTATAAAAATTGCCAAAACTTTAAGAAAAATTACGCAAGGAACAAAAACCCAACTAGTGATAAACGATAGGCCCGATATAGCTGCAATATGCGGTGCCGATTTTGTACATTTAGGGCAAGATGATATTGAGATTAGCGATGTAAGGAATCGCTTCCCAGATTTAAAGATTGGACTATCTACCCATTCTTTGGCTCAAGCGAAAGATGCTCTTGCACACAATCCCGATTATATAGCTTTCGGCCCAATTTATTCGACCAACGCGAAGGTTAAGCCCGACCCGCCTGTTGGTACTAAACTGCTCAATGAAGTGATTCAAATGTCTCATATTCCAGTTGTAGCTATTGGCGGTTTATACCCCGAAAATATTGAGGAAGTTATTTTGGCTGGTGCTACAAATTTTGCTTTTATTAGATATTTAATGAACGATACTGATTTAGAAGTAAAAATAGATAATCTTCAGAATATTATAAAAGCACTCAAAAATCAACCAACAAATATATCATAACTTATTATTCTAAAAAATACATTAAAATGAAATCACTGATCGAATATGCAAAAGAAAACATTATAACGGAAGAGATACGTAAGGTAGCAACTTCCGAAAATGTGGACACCTATTGGTTGTGTAACGAAATTTCGAAAGGAAGGGTTGTAATACTTAAAAATAAGCACCATACTGTCGACCCCTTGGGAATAGGAAAAGGTTTACGCACAAAAATAAATGCCAATATTGGAACATCAAAAGGGAACTGTGATATTAGCAGAGAAATTGAAAAACTTAAAATAGCAGAAAAATTTGGTGCCGATACTATTATGGATCTCTCAATAGCTGGCGACCTTGATCAAATTTTAAAAAAAATTATTGACGAATCGCACGTCCCAGTTGGAACAGTTCCAATTTATGCTGTAGCTTCAAAACATCTCGAGAAAAACTACTCAATCAGTCAAATTCATCCCGACGATCTACTTGATGAAATTGATAAACAAGGTAGAATGGGTGTAGATTTTATGACTCTTCACTGTGGAGTTAATAAGCATAGCATTTCTATGATAAAAGAAACCGACAGGATCTGTGGTATTGTAAGCAGAGGTGGAACCATAATGAAACAATGGATTAAAGCAACTAATAAAGAAAATCCTCTTTACGAACGCTTTGATGAAGTACTAGAAATCTGTAAAAAATACGAAATAACAATTAGTCTTGGAGATGGACTAAGGCCAGGAGCATGCCATGATGCAAACGATAAAGCTCAGATAACTGAATTAATACTTTTAGGCGAACTTACTAAAAGAGCACATGAGAAAGGTGTTCAGGTAATGATAGAAGGGCCTGGACACACCCCATTACACAAGATCGAATCAATCATTCGTTTGATGAAAGATATATGCAACGAAGCTCCACTGTATGTATTAGGTCCACTTACCATCGATAATGCACCCGGATACGATCATATAGTAGGTGCTATCGGTGGAGCTATAGCTGCTTTAAATGGAGCAAATTTTCTTTGCTATGTAACCCCTGCCGAACATTTGTGTTTACCTACCATCGAAGATGTTAAAAATGGTGTAATTGCTAGTAAAATTGCTGCACTCAGTGCCGATTATGGAAAAAAAATGGCATATGCTGAAAAAGAGAGCTATGAAATGTCGATTGCACGAAAAAAACTCGATTGGCAAAAAATGTTTAAATTAGCTCTTGACCCAGAATTGGCAATGAATCGAAAAAAACAAACCAGTATTGATGAAGACTATTGTAGCATGTGTGGAGAACTATGTGCAATTAAATTGAATGCTATTTGTTAAAAAGCTAATCTCTTTATTTTCACCTAGTATAATTACCAAGTACTCTTAAAATGTTTTCTCGACAGGATAAAAAATACCCTATGAAATTTGTGATTACTATTGCTGCATCTGATTCTAGTGGTGGAGCTGGAATACAAAGAGATGTCCAAGTTATTCGTGATTTTAACTTATGGCCTTTAACTGTTTTAACCGGAATAACAGTACAGAACTTTGATAAGGTAACCTTTATCCAACCAGTATCGCCCAAACTATTATATAAACAGCTAAAAATTTGCTTTGATTCATTTCATATTAGTAGCATTAAAATTGGCGCTATTTGTTCAGTAGAAAATATCGGTGTTATAAATAAAATTATAAATAAAAACACCAAAATTCCAATTGTTCTTGACCCTGTTCTGGCATCTTCTTCAGGGAAATTATTTTTATCGAAAAAAAAAATAAATAAACTAATTAATGAACTTTTTCCATTTGTATCTATAATAACACCTAATAAACCAGAACTTGAGATTCTTACCAATAAAAAAATAAATTCCATCGACGATGCTATTGAAGTTGCATCTTCTTTGGTAAATCAATTTAATGTAAGTATTTACATAAAAGGAGGACACTTTGAAGGCAACGAGATACAAGAAGCTTTTGTTAATTCGAAAGTAGTTCGAAAATTTTCTCAACCACGCTTTCATTTCAAATACAAACACGGAACTGGATGTACGTTTTCTACTGCTTTAGCTTGTTTACTTGCCAAAGAGTCTCATCCTGAAAATGCTTGCTTTATAGCTTCAAAATATGTAGCAAATGAATATCAAAAAATATCAGATCAGTTAAATATCAGCAATTTAATCTTTCACTAAATTGTCAATAAGAAAAATTTTATTATCTGTTATTTGAAAAAAAATACGTATTGAGATTTTGATATATATGTAAATAATTAAAATGTTTATATTAACAACAATGGTTTCTTATTGTGTAGGAAAATCATAATTAAATTGTAATATTTAATTTTACACACAGGCCATAATAATTTTACACGAGATTTTTCACGCTTCGTTATACTGTTCAATTTTTTGTAATTATCTGAATAGAAAGACGCTGAAAATAGCCTTGTAAGGGTTAACTTTTGGTAGACCAGCAATACGATCATCAGCCGACTCCAATTCCTGTTTGGAAAATCTTATGTTATTGGAAAGAGAATCAACAGTATATTTATACTCAATTGTCTATAAGAAAAATTCTCTTATGATTGTCTTTAAGAATGAGTTTTTTTAAAAGGAATTTAGTGAAGTTTTGAGTAAGAAAATCTTACAGTAAATAGATAAGTTTGGGCGAGGTACACAAAAAGAATATTCTTTGTAAGGGTTTATTGAATGTATTATATTTTACAAATATTCCGAAATGGGTTCATCTTCGTTTTCTAATAGCAATTCTGCATTTATAGAATTATTAGCCTATTTCTTAGGTTCAAAAAAACGAAGAAATAATAATTTACACCAACACAATGTGAAATTTATTATAAAAAATATTACCTTTGCAATGTAGAGAAGAAAATTATGTTTATGCATTACATACATCGAACTATAGGACATCATGCACTTGTTGCAATATAGCAAAAGCAGAATTTAAACACCTGAGTTATATCAAAAGGTTTGCAAAATTCTGCAAACCTTTTTTAGTTTTGAAAAAACAACTGAGATAAAAAATAACGAAATGGAAAAATTAAGAGTAGCCCTGCAGAAGTCGGGGCGATTGAGCGAAAAATCGATCGA
>JAOAFU010000227.1 GCA_026416115.1 Bacteroidales bacterium
TAGTCGAGTGCTTGGATACAACGACCCGAAGGAATGTAATATTTAGCCACAGTGACTTTAAGCTGAGTATTATAACTTAGAGGTCGAGGTTGTTGAACCAGTCCTTTTCCGAAGGTTCGTTGGCCGATGATTACAGCGCGGTCGAGGTCTTGCAAAGTACCAGCTACAATCTCGGCTGCCGAAGCTGTTCCACGACTTGTAAGAACAGTAAGTGGGATAAGTGTATCGATTGGCTCATTTATTGTTACATATCGTTTAAAGGCTTCCTTTATTTTTCCTTTGGTGAAAACCACCAGCTGATTTCTTGGTATAAAGCAATTTACTACTTCCACAGCTTCGTTAAGTAATCCCCCCGGGTTGTCGCGTAAGTCGATAATAAGAGCTTTAGCCTTTTTGGCTTTTAATGCAGTTACAGCTTGACGCATTTCTACACCGGCATTAGTTGTAAAATTGGAAAGACGTATATAGCCGATGGAGTCGGTCAACATCCCGTAATATGGCACGTTGGGAATAGTAATTTTTTCTCTCGCGATTTTAATTTTAAGAGGTTTGTCAAAACCTTTCCTTTCCAGGGTAACTTCGACTATTGTACCCGGTGTACCTTTCAGCTGTTCGCTAACTGCACTAACATCTTTGCCCTTAGCCGACGTGCCATCTATTTCAAGAATTTTGTCGCCAGCCTTCAGGCCTGCCTTGGCTGCAGGACAATTCTCGTAAGGCTCGGCAATATATATATAATCATCGATACGACGAATTATAGCACCTATCCCTCCATACTGCCCGGTGGTTTGAAATTTAAAATCTTCGAGCTTCGACTCGGGTATATAGGTAGTGTATGGGTCAAGTGTTTTAAGCATCCCGTCGATACCAGCCTTAATTAGTTTTTCGGGGTCTATATCATCTACATAATTGTAGTTCAACTCTTTAAATAGACTAATGAAAATATCGAGGCTCTTGCCAATTTTAAATTCAGTTTCGATAAAACTGGTAGTAAGTATACTTCCGACAACAGCTAAAATGATTATAAGTCGCTTTTTCATTTGTAATGATTTTTTCGTTTTAAACCCACGCGATCTTCGCCTATCCAAACAGGACCGACAAATTGTGCTCAATTCATATTATGCATATAAAAACATTCTTTTATTTACTGCAATATTAAAATATACGAGCAAAGTTTACCGATACAAGTTGGCAAATTTTCCTATAAAAATAGTTAAAAATCCTCAGATGGTTCGAAAAATATGGTATCTGAAGGATTGACAAGCGAATCGGTTGCAGAAGAAAGATAATCTCGTGCTACCCCTGTTAACATTACTTTATGATTGAGTCCAACAGTATCGGCAGGAGATATTTGGTTTCGAGCCAGCATTATTTGCGCTACACGCTGAAAATATGCCAAAAAATTGTCTTTCATTGCTCCATTGGATATAAATGTATACCGAAAATACTTTGGAGAAGGTATAATAGAGGCCAGAAAAAGACTTTCCTGCAAGGTAAGTTGCGAAGGTTTTTTGTTAAAATAAAATTTGGCTGCCTGCTGGACACCATATATACCTGGGCCCCATTCAATTATGTTGAAGTATACCTCGAGCATTCGCTCTTTTGTTACAATATGTGAATTTTCGAGCATCCAGGTAAGTAATATTTCCTCGAACTTACGAGATAATGCTTTGTTTTTCGACAGGAATACATTTCGCACAAGCTGCATGGTGATAGTGCTTGCACCACGAGCAAACCTTTTTTTCCGTATATTTTCGGCCAGCGATTTTGCAAATGCCTCCTCGTTAAACCCAGCGTGATAAAAAAAGCTTCCGTCTTCGGAAGTTAACACAGCATAGACAAGATATTTTGATATGTCCTTCAAATGGGTATACGATTTAGCCGTTGTATCTACCCTGATAGCGACGGGTTCCATACCTGGTTCGTGCCGATATATAGTAAATGTATCGTTGAGCATTCGAAGGTTTGCCATACCAAAATGTTTAATGTAAAAATCCGAAGGTTGCAAACGACTATATAAATACAAGCTATCCAGCTCTCTGAAAGGTATTCTTCCTCGTAAGGTAAAAGCAAGGTTCCCGCTGACTTTAACCCCCCATACCCTTTTAAAAGCACCTTCGGGTAAAGCATCGAAAAATTGCTGAGCCGGAAACTCGATTTTTGGGATTGCGAAAGTTAAAGCTGGCGAAATTGTGTCATATTCGTATCGAACGTATGCTGGAAAAGTAAAACCATTAAAATTTACCTGTGACAAACTATCGATTTGCCAGAAATTTTTACCAAATGAAATAAAAAGCGATACCCCCGATGTATCGAACTTAACAGATTGCTCGGCTAATCGAGGATGCGAGATAGCCAATTTTTGCGCTGAGGCATTGACTATAAGGGATGCAGCATTTAACAGTTTAAGTTCGAATTGTGCATTATTAAATGATAAAGCCAAATCCCATTTTTTTTCGATAAATGGAATGGCTTTATCTTCGGTGTCCAGACTCGAAACTGTAACAGAAAAGTGATTTTGACGTTGTAAAACTTTACCACTCACGTAAAACGATCGTTGTGTATTTGCATCGGATAGCCTGATAATCCCTTTCAAATTTTTTCGCTCTAATTCTACACTATCGGCCTCAACAACAAGCCATTGATCGCTATCGGTGTACCGGAAAACAAAGGAATTTATTTTACAGGTCGAAGGTATTGTCTTAAACAAACCACGTATGCTAGAAATAACCGACGGTTTCTTTTGAATTTTGGACGACGCGATAATCTTCGCAGTATCGCGTTTGATAAAGGAGGAGTTAAGATTGACAAAAGAAGAATCGATAACCAATTTAGCAAGTTTAACTTTTCCAAGCAAAAGCGGAAAAAATCGTATCCGAAAATGAATATAATCTGACCAAAAAAGAGTATCGCCATTAGGTTGCTTCAGAAGGACCTGACTAAAAGTGGCACTGGTTAAGCCATTTCGTTCCCATTGTCCAATGCTAACATTCAGACCCCATTTATGCTCGACATGTTCGAGTGTTTTTTTTACGGCCCAAGCAAATACCATCCGGTGAACCATAATGAGAAAAAAAAGTAATAGTATTATTCCTGCCAGCTTGATTACAAATTTTTTATTCATCTTAAAAGCCATATATTTCATTTTATAAATTGGCATATTTTGTAATGCCTAATATTTTGAATAGAATCGGTATATCGCTTCAAAAATTTAAGCAAACTAAAGCAAGATTTGAAGGGCAAAGGTAAATGAAATATCATTTTTTTTGTTTTTTTACATACTGAAAGAATGTCAAATTATTTTAAACTTTGCGAAGTAAATAAAAAACCGATGGGATTAGAACAACAAGGAGAAAAAGTACGGATCGACAAATGGTTATGGGCAGTTAGAATCTACAAAACCCGAACACAAGCTGCCGAAGAGTGTGAAAAAGGACGAGTAAGCATCAATGGATACTCGGTTAAGCCTTCGCATATTGTAAAAGAAGGGGAAATTATCAACGTACGTAAACCACCGGTTATCCACACATACAAGGTTTTAGGCATTATCAAGAATCGTGTTTCGGCACAGGTTGCTAAGCAATATGTTGAAGACCTGACTAGCGATGAAGAAATTGCCAAGCGTCAAATGATGCGACTTGCAAATAATTTTCAGCGAGATCCCGGCAGTGGTCGCCCTACTAAAAAAGAGCGTCGCGAGTTGGATAAATTGCGTAATCAGGGAGATTTTTAAAAATGATAATAGCACAAGAAAAAAGACGGAATAATATCGCCGAGTATGTGATTTACATGTGGCAGATCGAGGACATGATAAGGGCCTGCAGGCTCGACATGGATCTAATACGTAAAAATATAATTGAAAAGTACGAGGTTAGCCCCGAAGTAAGAAAAGAGATTGAAGGTTGGTACGAAAGTTTGGTTCACATGATGCATGAGAGTGGGGTTACCGAGCAAGGGCACTTGCCTATCACACTCAATGCAGTAAAGCAGATGGAAGAGCTACATCAACTTCTGCTTCGTTCGCCCGAAGAGCAGCAGTATAAAACATACTACTATGCTGCGCGGCCACATATAATTACTTTTCAGATGAAAAGTCAAACTCCCTACAGCAACGAAATCCAAGTCTGCCTCGAAGCTTTATATTTGCTTTTACTTATGCGACTATCGAAGCAAGAAGTAAGCTTGGCAACCCAAGAGGCCATGCAAACTTTCAGTAGGCTTTTGGCCCTTTTGGCTCAGAAATTTAAAAAATGGGAAAACGGAGAACTCGACCTGTAATTAAATAAAACACCTTGATCACCCTAATTGCACTTATAATTGCAATAATATTACAGTTTGCCGGAGCACTGGTGGCAATAGGCAGCATTCGGATGACTAAAAAAGCCATTTCGTGGATACTGCTCTCGGTAGGCTTTTTACTTATGGCTATTCAGCGTTTTATCGAATTTATTCCATACGTATGGCGTGAGTGGGAAAAGGACGTTGCTGCAATTAACACCTGGCTGGGTATAATTACTTCGGTTCTTATTGCAATAGGCATCATACTTATTCGTCAAATATTTGATTTTCTTAGAAAAGTTGAAAAACAACGACAGGAGGCCGATAAAAAGGTTTTAAATGCTGTTATTCAAGCCGAAGAGAAAGAAAGACGTCGACTTGCTAAAGATTTGCACGATGGGATGGGTCCTTTACTCTCGAGTGCCAAAATGGCTATCTCTTCACTCTCGCAGCACGAAAACGATAATGATAAAATTAAAATTATTGAAAACGCCGACTATGTAATATCGGAGGCTATAAGAAGTCTCAAAGAAATTTCGAACAATCTCAGCCCTCACGTACTCGATAACTTTGGATTGGCGAGTGCTATAAAATCGTTTGCTTCGAAAGTAGCTAACATGCAGCAAATTAATGTTCACTTCGAATCCAATATGTTCGATTTCCGATTTGATTATAATAAAGAAGTCATTCTCTACCGTGTTGCCTGCGAATTGATTAATAATACGCTCAAGCATGCACAGGCTTCAAATATACACATTCAACTTTCGCGTCACAACAAATTGGTTAGTCTTAATTATACCGACGACGGAAAAGGCTTTGAAGTTAATGATATCCTACACAAATCGCATAACGAAGGAATGGGATTACACAATATTATGAATCGGTTAAAAGGTATTAAGGCTATCGTTAATATCGACAGCGAAAAAGGAAAAGGTATGAAGGTTATTATTATAGTAAATATCTGATAGATTAAGTTCATAGAGACGCAAAGACCTGCGTCTCTATGAACTCCCATTTATCAGTTACATAATCTAGGACATTTATTCAACTTTAATCAAAATCTGATCGCTTTTTAAACCATCCGATTCGGCTTTTAAGATTATACCATTTTGAGTATTGTCTCCTGTTGATTGTATAATCACTTGCGCCCATCCGTTAAAAAGCTTTCTGTGCCACTGAGGGGCAGGATTCCATACCTGTACTAAACCAGGATCGGTATTGGGTTCATCGTATATATGTTTTTTTCTGAATCTTTGTCCGACAAAAGCTATTACATTACGTCCTTTGCGTAAAACATTATGATCGAGTAGAAACGATTGTCTTGGGTCGTCGCGTGGAATATTTGAAACAATCCTATAGCCATTAATAAAGATAGTTTGATTCTCGAGAATACTTTTCGAAAAAAGATGAATACGGCTATTTTCATCGAAGTCGGGGATATAAAATTCTCCCCTAACTGTAACCAGCGTATCGACGTATGTCCGCCAGTCTTTATGAACCACACTGAAAGCTTTTTTCCAGGAATGATCGTCGATGTCATATGAGGTAAGGGAGGTATCCAGAAGTGAGGCAATAGTGGATTCTTTGAGCTCTTTAATCGGTATCCGCTGAATGCTTTCTAAAAATTGTTCGGGTTCGTGGCTAGCTGGATCGCCATTGCCAACCCCAATAATTCTTGCAGGTCCACTAATACTCAACCTGATATCGTTTTGAGCAATGGGGACTATTCGACCTTTTTCGTCAACAGCAGTAATATTAATAACAATAGCATCGCTTCTATTGTTACGCATGGTGTTTTTGTCGGCTAATAATTTTATTTGTTTAGCATCGCCAGTGGTCTCGGAAACTTTCCGTAGTATTGGTTTTCGATCTTTGTAACCTACAGCCTCGAGTTTACCAGGCCGATAAGCCACCTGCCAGGTTAGGTGACCATTTCTTTCCATTTTTTTCTTTCCCAACGATTTTTTATTCAGCATTAACTCGACCTCTTCGCAGTTGCTATACACTGTAACTTTGATGGTATCCTTAATGTTCCAGTTCCAATGAGGAGCTATATGCAAAACAGGTTCATCGGTCCACCAGGATTTAAGATAATAGAAAATATCTTTTGGGAAACCACACAGGTCGACAATACCATATTGCGACGACACAGCAGGCCATTTAAGCGGGTTGGGTTCGCCTCTATAGTCAAAACCTGTCCAGTAAAACAAACCTGCCAAAAAAGGACGCTGATTATAGAATTTCCAGCCTATCTCGGTACCCAAGCTTCGAGGACCAATACGACCATTGTCCTCATCGTCGATATAAACGCCTCGAGTACCGATAGTATTACTTTCTTCTGTACCCACTGCAGGTTGCCATGGGAAGAGGCGATGATGTTCATCGATATTTCCATGTACAATGTAATTGTATCCCATTACCTGAAGTATGCTACCAGTTCCGGTATCCCAACATCCACTACAAGCAGTAGTAAATAGGCGAGTAGTATCGATGCGACTAGCAAAATCCTGCATGGTTGTACCTACGCGTGGTCCTTTTTCGTTACATTCGATCCCCCATTCTTCATTTCCCAGCGACCAAAGAATAACCGACGGATGATTGCGATCGCGCAAGATCATATCTTTAAGATATCTCAAATGTTCTTCGTTGATACCCATCAGACGATTTTCGTCGAGCACCAGCATGCCCAATCTGTCACAAGCATCGAGGAATGCAGGCGAAGGGGGATTATGTGAGGTTCGTATGGCATTACTCCCCATTTGCTTTAAAATCTTAATTCTGTATTCCTGCAATGCATCGGGTATTGCTGTACCCACTCCTGCATGATCTTGATGATTGTTAGTACCCTTAATCAATACATGTTTTCCGTTTAAGAAAAATCCACTATCGGGCGAAAACCGAATAGAACGAATACCAAAAGTAGTAATATAGGTATCGACCAATGAATCGCTTTGGTATACTTGTGTCACTAGTTTATGTAAGAATGGATTTTCGAGCGACCATAACTGAGGATTGGTTAGTAAAAATTCCGATACCCATTCTTTTTGCATACCTGCAGGTAGAAATAAACTGTTTTGCTCTTTTTGAGCTACAAGTTTGCCATTTGCATCAAAAATCTGTTCTTTCAAGCTGAAATTGGCAGAAATACGTCCGTCATTCTGTATAGTAGTTCCAATCCGTAATAAGGCTTTTTTATTCTGTTCGCTTAATTTCGTTGCCACAAATGTTCCATATCGGGCAACATGAAGCGGTGAAGTTTTAATTAACCACACATGGCGATATATACCTGCTCCCTCGTAATACCAACCTTCTTCCATGGTAGCGTCGACACGAACGGCAATTACGTTTTTCCCACCGTAATTAAGGTAATCGGAAATATCGTACTCAAATCCATAGTAACCACTATGATTACGGCCGCAATAAAATCCGTTTACCCAAACCTGAGCATCGCGATGTACCCCTTCGAAATGAATAAAAATTTTTTTCCCAAGATCGGACGAAGGAACGAAAAAATATTTTCGATACCACCCCACACTATTCTCAGGGAAATTTATTCCAATAGCTCGATAGCCATGACTATGTCCACCGCGGGAAGTAAATGGAAGCGCAACACACCAATCGTGCGGAACATCAATTCTTTGCCAAGCCCTATCGTCGAAATTAGCAGCTGCAGGACCGTCGCCAAAACCCGCTTTTGCAAAATAAGAAAAATAGGCAGTGCGGTGATTAAAATCCTGCGCCGGATCAGTTGCATGACCTAAGGCAAACAACCAATCGAAATCCATTGAAATAATTTCTCGCCCCTGAGCAAATAATGAGTGCCCACATAATACAAACAAGAGTATGTTAATTAACTTTTTCATTTTTTTTCTATTTAACCATTTTATATTTTAAAAACATAATAAAAATAAGATATTTTATATCGACCCAGGACTTACTTTTGTTAAGAATAATGGGAGTTTTTGTAAATGAATGGAGAAATTTTAGACATAAAAATCTGTAAATATTTATAAATTTGTAGCAAAGAAAAATTGTTGTAAACAAATCGGAATGCACGGGGTGCTTAACTTGAAAAGGTTAGGCTGAGAGTATACCCGCATTACCTGATGTGGATAATACCAACGGAGGGATGCATGAAAACAGCCAAATATAGGAAGCAGCATATCGTTTTTGGTGAACGATATGCTGCTTTTATTTTTCAAAACTGAATTATATGGGAGATTTTATTAACAAAGCGGAAAATCAAGGTTTAGTACCTGCAAGTCTCACAAGTTGGCAAAACCGTAAGGAATGGTTTTTTAACCGCGAATATACCGACACATACGAACAATGGTATGAAGGGCGGTACAAACGGGCAGAAATCTGGCAAAAACATGTGATGGAACAATTGGTAAAAAAAGACAGCCGTGTGAAAAATTTACTGGAATTTGGCTGCGGAACAGGAAGATTTACCCGTTGGTGGAAAAACATTGGGATAGAAGCTACCGGTGGCGATATTTCGCCTCTGATGCTCTCTCAGGCAATGTATTTGTTCGATGGCGATTTGGTTATGGCCGATGCCCACTACATGCCTTTTAAAGATCACACCTTCGATGCTGTAGCTTTTATCACCACATTTGAATATTATCGCGACCCGATACAGGTCATTCGCGAAGCAGCTCGGGTAGGGCGCTATGGTATTGCCATGGGCATGATGAACCGAAACTCATTTAAAGTAGTTCGTCGTAGAGTCCAGCAATTCTTCGGTAAAAATCCATTTTACATTACTGCCACCTTTTATACCCCTGCTAAGTTAAGCCAAATTATTCACCAGGCCCTCAAGGGACGTGAATACACCATTGAGTGGACATGTACCGGACTTCCTCGCTGGTTCCCAGTTCAGCAATGGGGAATACCTTTTGGCGACTTTTTCGGATTGTATGTTCAATTTAATGACGTTGAATAATATTATGGAAAGTAAATTAGGAAAAATCGCTTCGGACGATTTTCGAAACATTATATCGGGCCGTTGCGGCCGTACTCGAACTAACCTTATTGCCCCTTCCTCCTTTGGAGTAGATGTTGCAGTAGTAGAGATAGGCAACGGGCTAGCCATGGCTTTGACGAGCGATCCGCTATCGCTAATTCCAACGCTGGGACTACGCGAATCGGCCTGGTTGTCGGTACATATTCTTGCCAATGATATGGCAACTACTGGATTTGCACCACAATATGCCCAAATGGTACTTAATCTACCCCCCTCGCTGTCGCTGAAAGATTTTGAAACTTATTGGATGTACATTCACGAATTCTGTAACGAAATTGGTATTACTATCACTGGCGGTCATACCGGTTTTATCGAAGGACAGAATTCTACCATTGCAGGTGGAGCTACTTTTATAACTATTGCCCATACCGATGAAATTATTCTCTCAAGCGGGGCAAGGGAGGGCGATATAATCCTTATGACCAAATCGGCGGCCATGGTCTCTACCGCAATTCTTGCTATGTCATTCCCCCAAACTGTAGGGCAACAGCTAGGCCAAGATGTTTACGATAAACTTACAGCATTATTCTATCAAACCTCTTCGTTGCGCGAAGCCTTGCTGGTAAAACAAATACCCGATGCTATAACAGCCATGCACGACGTAACCGAAGGGGGTATCCTGGGCGCGGTTTTCGAAATGTCAAGTGCATCGAACAAAGGTTGTGTCGTAAAATACGAGTCTATACCCGTATTGCCCGAACAACAGGCACTATGTCAGTTATTCCAGCTCGACCCTTGTCGAATTATCGGCGCTGGCTCAATGCTTATGACCTGCCGACCCGATAAAGTACAACATGTTATTGATTTGCTGAAAAGAAACGATATTTCCTGTTCCATAATTGGCGAAATTCTTCCCGAGGACAAAGGAAAATGGTTACAGCAAGATGGAAAACAGTTCCCTCTATTTTATCAGGAAACTGACCCCTATTGGGCTGCTTTTTTTAGTGCTTTATCAAAAGGATGGAAATAGCTATGAATCGTATCAATAAAGGCATATACCTCATTGTCAATCCCTCCGATGATCTTAAAAAAATTCACTCCTGCTTGGAAAAGGTTTTACCCTTACCCGTGTGTGCTGTTCAGCTATGGGACAACTTTTCATCCGATGAGCAGGCTCGGAAGATAATTGAAAACCTGACTGAAATTTGCCATCATTATAATAAACCAATACTTATAAACAATCGATGGGAATGGTTATTACAATACCCACTCGATGGTGTGCATTTCGACAATATACCCGAGCAATTACAAGGCATTGTGCAAACGGTAGGTCGCTCTTTTTTGAAAGGGCTCACCTGTAATAACGACCTGAAAACGGTCGAATGGGCATACAAAAACTCATTCGACTACATTTCGTTTTGTTCCATGTTCCCATCGATAACCGCAAACAGTTGCGAATTAGTCGATCGGCATGTGGTGAAGAGAGCCATTGAACATTTTAGTTTACCGGTTTTTCTTGCCGGAGGTATTACACCAGAAAATCTTAAAGAGTTAAGCGATATAAGTTATCATGGAATTGCCGTTGTGTCCGGAATTATGTCGGCTAACGATCCTGTAAAAGCTGCAGAACAATATCTGAAACAAATAAAATTATAAGCTATGCGAAAAATAACCCTCGAGAAATTATGTTGTCCTTTCGATAAGGCTTTATTAAAGGTTACAATAGTGGCTATCGACATGAGCGACAATATTCAGGAAGGCTATCTGCACTGCTCGACGTGCAACCGAATATATCCTATCGTAATGGGTATTCCCATTATGAATCCGGACGAATATCGAGAAATTAAGTACGAAAAACCTTTGTATGAACGATGGAGTAAACAGCTGAATGGAAAATATGTATCGGATTTTCGTCTATCTTCCTATCAAACATCCTCAAGAGCAATAGAGGAATAAAATCTTAATTTGTTGAATACGAAACAAGTAAGGTATAAAGATTTTTTTGAGACATCGATGAAAATTACCACGCCGTAGTTTGGTATTTCTCATAACAATCATTAAATTTGCAGCCACTTAGAAGATCGGGGTGTGGCGCAGTTGGCTAGCGCACTTGCATGGGGTGCAAGTGGTCGTCCGTTCGAGTCGGATCACCCCGACTTTTATTTAAAACGTAATTTAAAAATTTTAGTCAAAGTTATTTTTTTATACTAAAAAAAAACACTAAATCCACAGTTAGATGCTTTGTAATTTATTGTATTTACTGGATCTGAACATTGATACACGTATTTGATGCATGAGCAGTAAAATATCCATCATCTAATACCCCACGTTGACCTGTTGTATCCGCATTAAGAACATGATATGAAAAAAGCCTACACATCACTTTACTTCCAAATAAACCACCCGAACTGCAAACATCTTTTAAAAATTCATTTGCTTTAAATTCTATCTCGTAATAGACTAATTTAACACTGTCCGGACAAATGGGTGGAATGGTTAAATATTCATTATAATTATAATAGCCAATAACCGAATCTTTTATAAAGTTCCCCATTGCATCGCGTTCCAAACCTATAATAATTTTTATACGATTAACCTCCCAATCGACTAACCTTTTGCTAAAAACTGAGTCGAACCAAAATTGCACACGAAAGGTATACATACAT
>JAOAFU010000236.1 GCA_026416115.1 Bacteroidales bacterium
TTGATTGTTTCGGCTATTCGAGGAATTAGAGTTTCAGGTATATAACCCAACTCATCTTGCACTTCAAGCAGGATGTCCATTAAGCGGGTGCTGTCGTGCTGATACTTACGAAGAATATGATCAATACTCGTTTGCATAGCACTTTTTTATGTTTATACGTAAAAATATAAAAAAATGTTAATTTTTTCACAACTCGTAATGTTAAAAGTCTGATAAACAAAAAATAGGAAGTTGAAAAAGGGCTAATGAAAAACAAAAAGGCTACCCTTAAAGGTAGCCTTTAGATATTTTCAATTTACACGTACTAATTAACGTGCAAGAAAGTCTTTAATTTCTTCGTTATGCATTACTTCTTCCTTGAAAGAATAACTTCCGGTTTGAGGGTTCTTTACCATTTTAATTACACGGGTAAAATTTTTACCCATCCCCTCACGCAATGTAGCAACTGTCTTTTTTGCCATAATTCAATACTTTATTTAATTTCTTTATGCAGAGTAACTCTTTTTAAAATAGGGTTATACTTGCGTAGTTCAAGACGTTCGGGTGTGTTCTTCTTGTTTTTTGTGGTAATGTAGCGCGAGGTGCCTGGCATACCACTTTCCTTATGTTCGGTGCATTCCAGTATAACCTGTACTCGGTTCCCTTTTTTAGCCATTGGTTCTATTTTTTAAAATTAATAACCAGCAATAATACCTTTTTCTACTGCTTCGTCGAGCGCAGCTTTAAGACCTTTTTTGTTTATCACACGCATTCCAGCTGCCGAAACTTTAAGTGTTATCCAACGGTCTTCTTCGGGCAGATAGAACCGTTTAGTAAATAAGTTAGGTTCAAACAAACGCTTAACTCTACGTTTCGAGTGGGATACATGATTTCCCACCATCGACATTTTTCCTGTTATTTGACAAACTTTCGACATCTTTTTTCCCTTTTTTGTAACAGGCTGCAAATTAACGCAATTATTTACAAACAAACAAATTTTTCAACAAATTTTACTGTTTTATTATCAGTCGAGTATAATTTTGTCCTTGAGCTGAAATTTTTATTAAATATGATCCACGCTTGAGTTGAGTAGCATCAAAACGTATAAGCTGTCCTTCATCTGTTTGGATCATTCTGTAAGGAATAATTATTATGCGTCCAGATAAATCGGTTAATGAAATAGTGAAATTGCCAGTTTCCCTCGAGAGTTTGACCCAAAATTCTTTCTCGAATGGAACAGGGTAAATATTTACTATATTCTCGTTGATACTTCTAATCCCTGTAATAGTAATTTGCTGGCATACTTTGTCACTCGCACCGGTAATTGGATCGGACATTTCGTAACAAACTTCGTATGTTCCTGGCTCCTGATAAACATGCGTAGGTGAATTGGTGGTAGTATCGACCGAGCCATCACCAAAAGTCCATTTAATTCTCACTTCATCGCCCAATCCAGCTCCTATAAAATCGACCGGATACCCTCCTGCTTTCTTACTAAATCCATTAATTAAAAAGGCAAATGCGACTTTATAGCGAGGAATCTCCCCAGCATTAACAAGCTGTAAGGTATAATCTGTACACTGGGTATTTCTTACTAATAGCAATACTGGATAGTAACCTGTTTGGTTGTATGTGATAGAAGGGTCTTTGGTCGATGATAAAGCTCCATTTCCGAAATTCCAAAGATAACTTGTCACATTTCCTCCCGAAGTATTGATAAAGCTTACTTTTTTGTTATTTATCGAATCGGTAAAATAATTAAAATCGGCAACACACCATGAAGCTTCGTTGCCAACCCAAATTTTCTGACAAATTAAACCTGGAACCCCACTTTGTATAACACCTAAGCAAACATTATATACCCCTGCTGCATTGAAAACATGAGTGATAGAGCTGTCGGTTGACAACTGACTGTTGTCTCCAAAATTCCAAAAACGTTTATCAATTTTTCCACGTGTTATATCTGAGAACTGAATTGTCAGAGGATTCGAAGATGCTGGATAGTAAACAAAATTGGGTTTATAATCTCCATTAGCCTTTCCTACCAGAATAGACTGTCGGCTCGACTGAATACATGCCTTGGACGAATTAAAAACTGTAAGCTGTACATCATAAACTCCTGATTTATTGAACATGTAAACGGCTTTTGAATTTTTTGATACTGAACCATCGCCAAATAACCAACGATATTGATTACCCGTATCCTTATTCTTTGCCTCGCATGTAATAGTGTTGGTTAACGAATCGATAAAGTAAACAAAATCGGCATAGCATGGTGCTTGGTCTACAACAACGTCCTTTTCAATTCTATTCACACATTTCGATAAATTGTCAATAACTGTTAGCGAAACCTTATATGTTCCTTTATTCTTAAAGTCGAAATTTGGATTTTTTAGCTGTGAATATCCCTTATTGGAAAACGACCAGAAGTATTTTAAATTGTCACCTTGCGATTGATTTATAAATTGAATAACATTGTTATTATTCTCAGCCAAATAATCGAAATCTGCAACACATAATACTCTACCCAATTTTAATGTTCGGGTAACTTGCGATAAACACTGTTGAGAATCAAGAACTGAAAAGGTAACTTTATATATTCCATCTTCAGGATATATATGATAGGGATTTTGCAAAGAAGAAGATGTCCGATCTCCAAAATCCCACCAAAAATCTTTTCCCGATCCAAAAGTGTTATTAATAAACTTCACAGTATCACCTGAGACTGAATATATAAAATTAGCAGCAAGTTGGCAAGGAGGATTGCCTATTATCAGATTCTTACATACTGATGATGATAGGCCATTGTCGCTCATTACTGTTAAACAAACCTGATATACTCCACTTTGACTGTAAATATGAGTTGGATTCTGCAAAGATGATATACTGCCTTCGCCAAAATTCCATGACCAACGGTTTACTGTGGATGATGAACTATCGGCAAATACTACCTGATTTCCAGTAATGGTATAAGCAAAATCTGCTTTAATAAAATTACCTGGTTTAAATATTATTTTTTTGCAGCTTTCGCTCTGACACTGAGTTTGAGTGTTGAATACTTGCTGACAAATCTGATATTCACCCGCACCCTTTAGAATAAATTTAGCATTACTTATCTCACTAAACTGCTCATTATTCAACACCCATCGTATAGCAGTTGCATTTTGAGCATTACTTGTAAGCATGAGAGTATCGCCAATTATAGTATAGGAAAATTCTGCCAAACATGGCATTGGTGTTACATTTACTTGTACAGTCTGCTGAGAGGAATTACATCCATTTGTCGTTCCGGTAACTGAAATTGTTTTAGTGACATTGGCAATGAAAGTTATAGAGCTAGTAGTTTCGCCCGTACTCCAGTTATAGCTATCGGCCCCAGAAGCAGTTAGGGTCACAGATGAGCCTTCAGTGACAGTAGTATCATTTGGCATAACAGAAATCACTGGTAATGAATTTACCGTCACCGTGGCACTGCCCGTTATGTCTCCAGCCTGTGCCACACAGTTGGCATCGCTCAGCGATACCAAACTATACGTCGTCGTTGCTGACGGACTTACCAACAAAGTCTTGGGACTCGAGCTCACGTTCGTCTCATTGTATGTGTTCATCCCATCGCTCCAGCTAAAATTCCAAGGCCCCGTACCTGTCATGGCTACCGTCAATATGCTCGAACCTCCCTCGCATATCGTGGCATTGCCGCTTATCGTCGCCGTAGGTCGTGGGTGAACCGTCACCGTAGCACTGCCCGTCATATCTCCAGCCTGTGCCACACAGTTGGCATCGCTCAACGATACCAAACTATACGTCGTCGTCGCTGTCGGACTTACCAACAACGTCTTGGGACTCGTGCTCACGTTCGTCTCATTGTATGTGTTCGTCCCATCGCTCCAACTAAAATTCCAAGGCCCCGAACCTGTCATGGCGACCGTCAATATGCTCGAACCTCCCTCGCATATCGTGGCATTGCCGCTTATCGTCGCCGTAGGTCGTGGGTGAACCGAGATAACAATTGCATTAGTAGAGTCTAAACCTAAAAATGGGTGAAATGCTAAACAACGAAAATAGTATGTACCAGATGAAGTTCCCTTAAACTTAAGGCTATCGAATTGTTCATATGGGATATTTACCCAGTTTACACCATCAGAACTCTTCTGCCATTGTTTTGAAGAAGGATAGTTAGTAGCAACAACTAAAGCAACTGAATCACCAAGACACATGTTACTAATTTGAGGAACTAAGGTAAATTTCAAAGGATCAAATTCGTATGCACCTATGTCTATAGTATCTCCGATAAAGCGATTTTTACCTTCAAAATCATAGGCCGTTTTAGTGCTATCGACTGTAAAGTCGGGTTTTCCAGCATTAATACAGTTAGAAGAGTACTTTAAACGCCAGTCTAAAATAGACTCATTAACCCCCCTACCCTTGATGAGCGAAGGATTAATAAAATCAGGGGTTCGTTCATAATTATTATACCACCTCTCTACACTTCCATTATTAATAATCAATATGGTATCACCTTCAATACTATTGTATAGAAAGGAAGGAGACAAAGAAGGGCCTTCAAGAACAACCTGAATTGTAAAGCTTCCTTCAGTAATATTACCAGTTATTATATTATTGAAAAATTTTGCGTAAGAGGAAAAATGATTGTAATCGGTTGATATATGAATAGCAGCTGTGTTACCTTCGTAGATACCCGCTGTGTCGGAAAAATTATTAACAATTGTATTATTAATAAGATAAGTAGTGTCGGCCTGTAAATTAATAGCACCAGCAGAAAAATATGAAGTATTATTAATAATTATATTGTTTATCAAATATGTATTACCATACATAATGCTAACTGCACCTCCGTATGTTGCAAGGTTATTGACAAATAAATTATTTTGGATAATTGGGCTGGAACTATAAATATTCAAAGCACCTCCATAGGTACCGGTGTTCCAGTTAAATTTAGAGTTTTCGATCTTTAAAGGATTATAGAAATTGATATAAAATGGTGATGGATTATTGACGGGAGACATTCTAGAAAATATACAGTATTCAAAAATAGAAGAATCGGATAGGGTTTTGCCATAACTATTTAATTCGATTTGTCCGGTCCCATCGCCCTGAAAAATAATTGGAGAATTTTTTTTACCTTTTGCCACAATGTAACTACTATCAACCCTAAGTGAACCTCCATATATAAATTTTACCACACTTCCGGGTTTAATAGTTATTCTTGCTTCGTTTGTAATTCTGACAGTAGAAGATTCTATCACAATCGTGTCTTGCCAAGTAATATCCGAGAAAATTGTGGTATCGTTGCTATAAGTAGTAACTATCGCGTAAACCTTTGCTTTTTCAACAATCATAATCAATAACCCTATCAACAGGGTTTGCCACAAAATAGTACTTTTTGTTTTCATTATTGATAATTTTTAAAATAACAACTATAAGAGTTGATACGGGATATAAACATTAATAACCCTAATATCAACACGTAAATTGTAAATGGCAGAATCCTGTCGATGAGTCACTCAATAGAAGTCAAAAAATCTATACAGTATAAGCCATTTAATTACAATGCTATATGTAATTGCTAATACAAATTTATAAAAAATCGGATAAAAATATCCAAAAATATTTTAAAAAAATGATTGAAAGACAAAATGATCGGGAAGACAAAATAGAAATAGCGTAATGATGGATGAAAGAAGAACAATTATACGTTTTTCCTTATTATTACGATGAGAATAGTAAACAAGTAGCCACAATATAAAGATTATCAGATATTTAAAAATTCTAAGATCGTTATGAGGAGAGGGTACAACCAAAAGATGTTGATATGCAATCCAATAAGAGATAAAATCTAAAATTACGGCTGCAGAGAGCATATAAAACAAGAGTCGAATATATTTTATAAAATGATTTATTTTGAATGCAGAGACAAGACCCAAGTAATTTGATACTATTAAAACAAAAAATAATAGAAGGGATATTGCGTATGAAAGAACACGGGGGGGATGGTTTCTGAATAGCACTACAAAAGGATTATCCTTATGAACAAAATAGGAATTACCATTTCCATCTCGAAGTTCAATATAATAATAGAGCTTAATCATTGGTTTTTGGTATGGAAGGATTGATACTAGTTTATCGTTTATTCTTAAAAGCTTAATCCTTTGCCACGTGCCGTTTGAATTATATACTTTATGGTATAGATAACCTTCTATCTCTTTATCGGGTATATTCAGCTCTATTATACAATCAACAACTCCTTCATTTACCTTAGGTAAGGAGAGCGAGTATGTTTTGCCCGAAATTTCAACATTAGCCTTATAAGGAAATTCATTGTCCATTATTTGCTGAACAAATACGGCTGTTATGGATATCGCGATTGCTATTATTAAAAAAAGAATTTTTTTCAGCATATTTATTCATTTGACACCAAAGATAGCATATTAATTTTCCTAATTAAATAAATTTATTTCAAATTTTATTCAAGTTTCTAGTGCCCTATCGAAAAACAGTACTATATGAAAATATTTTTTAGGCATTATAGAAGTTAATGATAAACTAGGAAAGAATCTTAAACAAAATTTTTAACTAATGTAAAATCAAAGATTAAATAAATATTGATAAAATTCACAAGTTTAAATAAAAACAAAAGGAGAGGTATTACTCTCCTTTTGCATTCAAATGTATTGAGATATTTTAATAAAATTTCGATCTCAAATCTTTGATATTGGCCAGTTTTTTGAGCACATTTACAGGCTCATAGTTTGCCCTATTGAGGTAGTTATTTTCCAGCCTAGAAAAAGTTATATCCTTACTAACTTCCTGATTTCCATCTGCAAAAACCTGAAGAACAAAAACTCCATTATTTCCTTTTACAGGGCCAGCTAATTTTTGAACAGGACAAACAGAAGCAGCTGCAATTACAGCAGGTTCGAAACCGGCCGAAGGAAGAGCATATGAAGCAAACGTCAGATCGTATACCGTGTCAATTTTGGCCGATTCTTTCTGGGCAATCAAAGGTAAATTTGGGGTAGCATTCATTTCTTCTTGCAAGCGTTGCATGATCTGTTGGGCTTTTTTATCCCTACGAATGATAATAGCAATTTGGTCTTTTACCTGGTCGGGTTCTGGAAGGCCTTTTTCGCGAACCTGAGCAAGACGTGCTACTACAAATCTATCGCCAAGTTCCATAACACCAGAGATTGAGTTAGGCTTTGCAGAAAATGCCCAACGAATTAATTCCCTCGAATTGGGTAAACCAGGTACTTCGCGCATATTTTCGGTAAGGTAGGAAGCTTTCATTGGATTAATGCCCTGCTTTTTAAGAGCTTCAACAAATTTTTCGCCCGTATTATTATT
>JAOAFU010000044.1 GCA_026416115.1 Bacteroidales bacterium
GACACCATTAATCAGCAAATTTATGTAAGTTTAGCAGACACATTAGATTTAAAGCATATAAATTGGAGTTTAGACTTAGACAGTAATGTAATTATTTTTCCGTACGACCAATCGCTATACGATTTTTCGAAGGATTTTTCCTTTATGTTGGTTGATACTCTCGAGAAAGATAGCAGCAAATGGACATTTAGAATCAAAATTAGTAGTACATCATTAATAAGAAATACTGGACAAATAAAACAAATTGTCGTTTATCCTAACCCAGTTAACACACAGCTAAATTTTGAAGGTATAAAATACTCGGAAATAATTAAAGCAGAGATATATTCAACACAGGGACAATTAATACAATCGTTAAATAAATTTCCTTGTAATGTAGCTAATCTAAAATCGGGAGAATATATTGTAAAAATATATTTATTTAATAATCAATGTATTAATACAATTTTTGTTAAAATGCCCTAAAAATTCCTACGTTGGATTTTTTTTAAAATAAAAACTATTATCTTTACAAATAGAAAAAAGCTATCAAAAATTTAAACTGTTTTATATGAAAAAGTTAGCATTAGTGATTGTGTTGTTTATTGCTGTGTTGGCCGCTTCATGTGCAAGTAAAAAGAAATGTCCTGCATACAGTAGCGTATATAACACAGAGGTGCATGCTAATTCATAATTTGGTATAAACCCTAATAAAATTACTAAAACAATAAATAGCATCATCCTTACGTGAATAATCAGGTAAGGATGATGTTATTTTATTTATCGGGATCTTACTTCTTTTCTCATGAAGCTTATGTAAGAAAGAACAAAACACAACAAAGTTAGAGCAAAAAGTCCGATAATCTGAGGCAATACTATCAATAAGCTTTGTAAAAATGGCAGTGGAGCAGGAATACTTCCATATACCTGCTGGATAGTCAAAGGACCAATACTTCGTATCGAAGGGGTTAGAAGTGTTGTGGTAGCTTGGCTAAAAAGTTCATTTGGCATAAACTGTACTAACAATAATCTAACTTTTTCAAATTTGATAATTTCGGCTGCACTTGCCATTTCCGATGGTTCTATGGGTTTAAGGATAAAAGAAAGAATTAATGGATAAAAAACTGTAAAGAAAAGCCAAACAGCAAGACCAGCCAATGCAGAAGTAGCTGGTTGCCTAAATCTTACAGAAAAGAAAATGGCAAGATTGATCCACACAGCAATGTAAATTGTAGCAATAACAAGAAAGGTTAAAATGCGGATAAATTCTTCGGCCGAAGGCAAAACACCTAACACGATCATTCCGGCTCCTATCACCATTAGTCCTAACGAAAGTAACAATGCGCTAACTACAAAATATGCTGCAAGAAATTTGGCATTAAGAACATAGTCACGTGGTATAGGTTGAGAAAGTAAGCGACTTAGAGTACCACGATTCTGCTCATGATTAATAGCATCAAATCCAAGCATTAATCCTAATAATGGACCTAAAAATCCAATAAAGACAATGAACGAAGGCATTGTCCCATCGGATACAGTAAAAAGTTTAAGAAAAAAGAAAAGTTGATCGGGGTGTGTTTTTTCTACTGCTTTGGCCATATTAGAAATAGCCGTGTAAACAGAACCAATACACGTGAGAACAATTAGAAATACCATTATGAGAAATCGCCAGCTTCTTATATAATCGGCAACTTCTTTACGGACAATTACACCTAATGCTTTTGTAGAAACATAATTATTTTCCGTAAGTATCGAATTATTAGCCAAAGACTTTAAATTATTTCGAAGCTGTTCCAACACGCTGCCGATTGAAATTTTTTTCAGTCTCATGGTTAGAGCTAATATTAGGCATTAATAAAATATCGTTGATAAATCTCATCGAGACCATATTCTTTTCTGTTAAGATATCGTAAATTGAATCCTTTTTCGAATAGTGTGCGTGCTACATTTGCGGTCACATCATTTTCAGATTCAATCCAAAAAAAATCGTTGTTTTGTTCAATTTGTTTGATGCCAGAAATGTTTTCGAGAACTTTTCGAAGCGCATCAATATTTGTTTTTTCTACAACAGCAAATTCGATCTGATAATTGCCATTCGAAAACAATTTTCTCGAAAGTTGTGTAATGTTTCCCTCGGCAATCACTTTGCCTTTAACAAAAATGGCAACCCTGTCACAAACTTGTTGTACCTGATGCAAATGGTGCGAGGAGAATAGAACGGTAATTTTATCTTCTCGACTCAGCTGAACTATCAGATTTAAAAATTCGTACATTCCCGAGGGGTCAATACCAAGAGTAGGTTCATCGAGAATGATAACACGAGGATTTTTGACAAGCACATCGGCCAGACCAAGACGTTGACGCATTCCTCGAGAATATTTACCAACTTTTTTGTTGGCCTCATTTTCGAGACCAACCTTCTTAAGTAACTGAAATGACTTAATTTCAGCCTCAGAACGTGACATTCCGTTTAACATTGAAGTAAAAATTAAATTCTCGAGTCCTGTCATATGGTCATAAAATCCAACATCTTCGGGAAGGTAACCTACAATTTTCTTTACTGCTACTGGATTTCGTGTGGCATTAATTCCATCAATAGTGACGGTACCCTCACTTGGTTCGGTTAAACCAAGAAGCATAAGAATAGTTGTAGATTTTCCAGCTCCATTTGGCCCTAGAAGACCAAAAACCTCTCCTTCCTCAACCAACAAATTAAGATGATCAACTACCGGTTTGCCATCATAAATTTTAGTTAGATCTCGAACTTCAATGATAGGATTGGCCACGGCTTATCTCCTCCCATATTTTTTAAAGAGATAAAAAATGATATATACACCAATTGCAATAACAGCAAGCCCTATCCAGCCATACAACAAGGGTGTTTTAACAGATACCCGAAACGACGCTTTAGAAGAAACTTCTTGGGTACGTGATTCTATATTCACTACATAATCGCCTGGTATTGCCTTACGATCGGCTTTAATTATTGCAGTAACGCTTGAATACTTACCAGCCTCGATTTTTGTTATTTTTTTTGGGTCAAAGCTTACTTCCCAACCGGGAGGAGCAGTATATTCGAGCGAAATATCGGATAAAGTAGATGACCCCGTGTTTTTAACCCACAACTCTATTTTCTTCTCTCCTCCAACTGGTACACTAGTACTCAATAAGCCATTGGGAGTAGTTAACTCAATCTTGTACGAACCAGTTATTGTAACAGAAAGCTCGAGCGAAGCCGTATTGGACGATGTTGATGCATATATTGGGATATTATATTTGCCAGCAGGAATATTATCGGGGGGATTAACTTCTACGGTGAGTTTTTCGGTATTTCCCGACTCGACATTTATAGAAGATACAAACTTCCCAGCCGATTTAAATACTACTTCCCAACCACGAGGGGCCTCTGATGATAAGACATATACCTGCCGATCGCCTGATCGATTCCGTAAATCGACATTGAATGTAAAAGTGGAACCCGAATGTCCTTCCACACTTGGAATAGTTGTGCTAAGCTCTGAACGAGAAGTCCCTTCCTGTTTTATCTCCAATGCTAAGGGTAGAACTGTCAAACCGGGCGAGACAACCTCGAAACGATACATGCCCTTGCTGACTACAAAGGGAATCTCAATTTTGAGGTTAACTGTTTTTCTTTCGCCTCCGAGTACAGCTATTTGAGCAATATTCCATCCGCCCGATTTCATCTGGTAAGTCCAACCTTTAGGAATCCCTTTGACAACAAGTGGAACATTTCTCATCGAACTTCCTTTATTGATTACCTCTATGCTATACTCTACCGACTCACCAGGTGAGACAGCAATCTGTGTATAGGGTGTATAAAGAATTACCCCTTGGGCACTTAAATTAAAGCTGCCCAAAATCAAAAACGTGAAAACAAGTAGCATCATTTTTAAACGATACATAAAATTTCCTCCGTTAATAATTTCTTACCGTGATAGTTTGTTTTGCCGATATGGCATTAATTGTAACAGGTCAAAAGTATAAAAATCTTATTTTTATGAGTTCTTAAAAAATTTTAAATCTGTTTTTAACCCCAATGCTATATATTGGAGTTATTGAATATTGTTTTGGATTATTTGTTTATAAAATACTGATAAACAATATCCTGAAGAGTTGTTCTAACATTTAATTCTGCCAGTTTATTTTTGGTACTATTAGGATATGTGCGGTTCGACAAAAAAATGAACACAAAATTGTATTTTGGATCTACCCATGCCATTGTTCCTGTAAAACCTGTATGACCATAGCTTAATGAAGAACAGAAGCGACTCACTGGCGAGGTTTTTGTTGTATCGGGTTGGGGTTTATCAAAACCTAACCCCCTTCGGTTTCCTGTTGAAAGATTTGGAGCAGAAGTGAATAAATGGATCGTAGAAGAATCAATATAGTATTCACCACCATATCTACCATCATTCAGCAGCATGTGCATAAATTTGCCTAAATCATTTGCTGTTGAAAATAACCCAGCATGTCCAGCTACTCCACCCAACATGGCTGCAACAGGATCATGGACTGTACCCTGAATGATTTGTTTTCGAAAAACAGTATCATGTTCGGTTGGCACAATTCTCGAAACATTAAATTTTTGTAGCGGATTAAATGTCAACGTTGCAGCGCCTAAAGGTTTGTAAAAAAGACTATCGAGCCAATTTTCTATAGGCATATCGATTATATTTTCAACTGCCATACCTAAAATAATAAACCCGAGATCACTATAGGTATAATTCTTTGATGGTTGAAGGGGAGATTCTTTTATCGCTCTTAAAATAGTGTCCTTCCATGTTCTGCTTATATACATACCTCTTGCTGCCATAAGCGGGTAAGCAACAGAAGGTTCTGGCTCAAAAATACCGGGTTTCAATCCCAAATAAACATTGGTTTTTGGTTTGCCATTTTTAATATCCTTTCCATTATTATTTTTGGCCGAAATCATTACATAAGGATAAATGTCAATAACCGGTTGAAGGCCTGCCTGGTGCAATAGCAAATCAGAAATTTCAAGCTTGCTCTTGTTACTTTTTCGTAGAGCAGGTAAATACTTCGAAATATGAGCATCTAATTTAATATCATTTGCATCGTATAGTTTCATTATAGCAGGCGTCGTAGCAACAATCTTGGTAATTGATGCCAAATCGAAGATATCGGTTGTTTGAACTGGTTGTATCGAATCGTAACTAAAATAACCATAAGCTTTATGAAAAAATACTTTATTATCTTTCGCCATGTATATTACACAACCTGGCATGGCTTTGCTTCTTATTGCAAAATTTACGACTGAGTCTATTGATTTTCTGAAGTTATAAGAATCGAGATTTAATTCTTCGGGAATAGTATACTTAATTCTTATTGCCTCAGGTATTTTAATCCCTTGCTGATAAGGAAATTTTCCAGCTCCGCTAACTGGTAATTGACCTGAGATAGGAATACCTCCAAATATCGATTGTGCAGCAATATCATATGCAACAGGATTATCTTCGTAGGCTAACAATATACTTTGAAAGGCTGCAAGTGTAGGAAAAAAATTCAATATGTAAGGCGATCCAAAAACACAAAGAATGGTTGGTGCGTTAAAAGCAATTAACTCAATATAATTAATTTGTTGTTCGGTAACACCATACTTTCTCGACAAACGCATATCGGTATTGAGGAGCAATGTTATAATAAGATTAAATTTAGGCAATTGCCTGTATATTTGGTAAAAATCGCTATCGCTTGCATTTTTATTTAATGTAAACAAAGAACAAGGGGCATATAATCCTGCCGTTTTTGCAAAAACATTGTTCGATGTGGAATCGCCAAAAGCAACGATAGCAATCTTGAGTGTGTCGAGGCGTTTTAAAGGAATAAGACTATTATTGTTGGTTAGTAGAGTATTCGAAGTTTCGTATATTTTCCTTTTTAAAAGATGATATACAGGTTTATTTAGATCGGATAGCAGATTAGTAGTATCAACTAACCGAAAACGATTGATACCTAACCAATATTTAGCCGAAAGCATTCTTTTACATCTTTGATTAAGTATGCTTTCGGAAACAACACCGGCACGAATTGCTTTGCAAAACGTATCTATAACCTCGGGAATATTATTAGGCATAAGTAAAATATCATTGCCCGCCTGAAATGCTTTTATGGCAATAGCCTTAGCAGATCCATTTTGAACTCCTTTCATATTAAGAGCATCAGTAAATATTAATCCATTGAATTTTAATACTTGACGCAGTAAACTGTCTGTTACACGGGAAGAAAGGCTAGCGGGTATTCGGTTCGAGTCGAAAGACCGAACATTGACATGTGCAGTCATAATACCCATAAGCCCCTGCTCAATCAGTCGCTTGAAAGGAAAAAGTTCAAAAGTATCGATACGTTGTTGAGAATGCTGTAACACGGGCAAAGCATAATGCGAATCTGTTTCTGTATCGCCATGTCCAGGAAAATGCTTGGCCACAGATAAAATTTTATTGTCTTGAAGGGCTTTCATGTAGACTAATGCCTGTTGTGCAACACGATCTCGATTGCTTCCCCACGAACGACTTCCAATGACAGGATTCAACGGATTACTATTGATATCGACAACTGGTGCAAAATTTGTGTGAATTCCAAGTCGCTTTAACTGTGCAGCTATGGCAGAGCCCATCAAATAGATGAGTGAATCATTATTTGAAGCCCCAAGGGTAAGCTGACGAGGAAAAGCGATTACACTATCAAGACGCATGGCTACCCCCCATTCGCCATCAATCCCTATTAGTAAAGGTGTCTGTGCTGACTGTTGCATTTTATTGACTAACAATGCAACTTGAATTGGCCCGCCCTGAAAAATGATTATACCGCCAGGGTTATATTTTTTTATTAAACGCATCATCTCCGCAACCTGGACAGAGTCTTTAGGGTAAATGGCTGGCATTAAGCATTGGGCAACTTTCTGTTCCAAAGTAAGAGAATTGAAAACAGAATCGACCCACCTAACACATTCGATATCACGACAAGACTGAGAGTTTATATATGAGTAAGGAATTAACAAAAGAAACAACAATACCCAGCGCATCCCAAAATTTTCCTATTTTAAATAAAAACAAAATGTTCTTCGGTCATTACCTTTTCACAGAAATGACATTTAAGCATAACTGGTTGATTTTCAAGAACATAAAATTGAGTAGTTACTTTTTCATGATTTGTTATACAATTGGGATTATAGCATTTTATGATGCCCGAAACCTTATCGGGTAACGAAACAGGAAGTTTCTGAATAACCTCATAATTTTTTATTATATTGAGTTTTGCACTGGGAGCCACTAATGCAATTTTGTTAATCTCCTCCTGTTTAAAAAAAACACCTTCAATTTTAATAAGCGCCTTCTTCCCCATCCTCTTACTATCGAAATTAGTTCCAAAAGTAACCTGTGTTTCGATTTTCTGAAGATTTAAGATACTAATAACTTTAAATAAGTTTTGTGGAGGGATGTGATCAATTACAGTTCCTTCCTGAATTGCATTTACTTGCAATTGTGTTTTATCTTTACCTAAGTGACAACTACTCATACATCCAAATTATATCAAATTACTCCTAAGACCGAGGCGATAATAGCCTGACGAACATATAATCCATTTTGAGCCTGAGCGAAATAGTAGGCCTTTTCGTGCTCATCGACCTCCACATCAATTTCATTTACCCTGGGTAGCGGGTGCAGAATACGCATATTGGGTTTAGTGTTCTTAAGCATTTCAGAACGTAAGATGTATACATTTTTTGTCTTTTCATATTCCAATGGATCCGAAAAACGTTCTTTTTGAACACGGGTCATATAAATGATATCGGCTTCATTGATAAATTCATTTAGGTCGGTATGTTCGTAATAGGAAAGATTTAACTTTTGTAGATGAAGTTTATATTCCTCTGGCATCATAAGTTCACGAGGGGAGACGAAAAAAAAGGTAGTTTTAAATTGACTCATAGCCATAAGCAAGGAATGAACCGTTCGGCCATATTTGAGATCGCCAACCATAAGGATTTTAAGATTCTCGAGCGTACCTTGTGTCTTATAAATAGAATACATATCGAGCATCGTTTGAGTGGGATGTTGATTTGCACCATCTCCTGCATTGATAATCGGAACAACCGAAATCTCGCTGGCATAACGTGCTGCTCCCTCGAGATAATGACGCATAACGATGAGATCGCAATAGTTACTAACAATTTTAATAGTATCTTTTAATGTTTCGCCTTTCGATATACTGGAAGAAGAAGCATCGGAAAAACCTATTATTTTTCCGCCCAAATGGCTTACGGCACTCTCAAAACTTAACCTTGTTCGTGTTGATGGTTCGAAAAATAAGGTAGCAACTACCCTACTTTCGAGAATGTTCCGAACAGGTTGTTTCTCAAATTCCTGCGCCAATGAGAGTATATATAGCTGTTCCTCTCGTGTAAAATCGTTGATAGATACAAAATTTCGATTTTTCAGATTCATTTATTTATTGATAATTAGAACTAACATGATGTATACATTTCGAGAGCATAGCAAAGATATATTTTTTCTACGATTCTTTATTTATAATATTCCAATTTTGCATTTTCAGAAGGGAAAATTTTGTTTAATATAATAAACTGCACAAACATTACATAAAAAAATTATGCTATATTAATGCTAATTGCTTTGTTTAAATTTGGTTTGTGATATTCAGAAGTAATCCATATACTATACACATAATAAAGCCTGAGGTTACTTTTCAAATATTGCCACAATCCTTGAGATTTTGCTCTATACTACATTGTTGAAGGAAGTTGCTACGCGTGTATGTTAAAATTAACGCAACGATGATTCTAATAAGACAAGAAAATCTATTACTTCTCTTACCATATATCCTAAATGAACAAGTTATCTTGTTAAATAATGTTTGAAACGGATTTTTTTAAACTACTTAACAATAGGTAGAATCTTTTAATGCATACATTGAGCAATAACAACAGAGAAGAGCCAATAAGTAAGTTTTAAGTAATCCCCAAATGGTCAATAAAAAAAATCTCTAATAGCGAGGATTTAAATAAATACGTGATAATATTCTGATATATAAGCAAATAGATAATGTATTTTATAAAAAATTTGGTTTCTATAATGATAATATTTCCACTATAACAAACTTATATATTGAGATACAAATCCAAGCCCCGTAGGGGCTAACTTATGGTAGACAAGAAGTATACCACCCACCACCATCTTCATTGCCTGTAAGGAAGATCTTAAGCTGTTGAAAAGAAATTCGACAGAAAATTTAAACCAAAATTGTCGCTAAAATTCTCTCAAGACGGCTATTTATAAATGGTTATATATTAGGAATAAAGAACAATTTTGAATAATAAAATTTTACGATAAATAGACATGTTTTGATGATGTACAAAAAGCAAATGCTTTGCAAAGGTTTTGTATCGAATGGTTTATATTTTAAATATATTCCATGTATTGGATCCATCTTCGTTTTTCTAATAACAATATCTGGGATATTTGTTTGATAAAATTTGAAAATACTGAAAATAAAGGAGTATGAAATCTGTTATAAAGTTTTGTTGTAGTTTTTTGAGAGGGTTGTAGTATTTATGTAGTACCAATTTTAATGCATTTGATAATAATGATAGTGTATTTTTGACACATTAACAATAAAATTTATATACTATGAAAAAACTGGTACTAACTATTGCAGCTGGATTCATGGCACTTGGACTCAGTGCCCAAACCAATTTGTTAAACGATGGTGGATTTTCAAAAGACACTATTTTTGATGTAAGTCAAGGCGGACAGAATAACCAATGGGGAGCATGGTCCGATAACGGAGGTGCTGCCAAGGTTGAAAATGGTGTATGCATTGTTACTCCTGTAACACACAACGACGTATGGCGTATGCAGATTGAGCAGAAAGGACTTGCTCTTGAAAATGGCAAATCTTATGTAATTACCTTTAAAGCATGGGCCGATGCTGCTCGAACAATTCAGATTACGTTGGAAGACCCCAATAATGGGTATCGCCTGATTGGCATCACCGACGATCCTAATACTGTAATGGGAGACGATAATATCCACAACTCAAAATGGAATGTCGATATTACAACCGAACCTGCTACTTACACCCTTCATGTAATGGTCGATCGTTTGGTAAGCAACACCCTGGTTAAGTTTGCTTTTCTTTTGGCCCAAACTTCCGACGTAGTCTATCTCGACGATGTAAGCTTCGTCGAAGATGCTGGCGGAACCGCTGTAAAAAGTGCTAAACAAAACACTTTCAGTTTCTACCCCAATCCTGCTAAAAACATTCTTTTTGTAAATGCTAAAGCAGGCAAACAAATTAACATTTATAATGTTGCAGGCAGCCTGGTATTCTCAAAAATAGCTGCTTCTGGATTAGAAAAAATTGATGTTTCTTCCTTACCCGCAGGTGTATATTTTATTAAGGTTGATGGAAATACGCAAAAACTCATGATTAAGTAATTTACCTAAATGAACCCAAAAATTAAAGGAGGCATGAAGCCTCCTTTTTTTATATTAATACTTCCAAAACAAAATATTTAGAATATTTTACTTTGTAGAATGCTTAATTTTAGCACCCACTAGACGAAAATGATGTAATATTTCGGTGTAAGTTTTTCCCTCTACACATTGCAGACCGCAATACTTATTATTCAACGAACAATCGCATAGGCGAAATACCTTTTCGACAATTTCTTGCTGCTCGAGCTGATGAATAGCACTCAAACCAACTGCAGGACTTGCACTTGCACTTCGCGATACTCTCTCAACCGGCAAAATGTCCCGAAGCTGATATTGTATATATCGCCAAGCACCCATATTTTCAGGTTCCTCCTGAACCCATAAGGTGAGCAGTTTTTTATTATATTTTTCAAAAATTTGCCTTAGTTGTTCCATAGGAAAGGGATACAGTTGTTCTATCCGAACAATAGCTACATCGCGCGCATTGAGTTCTTCTTTCTTCTCAAGTAAGTCGTAATACACTTTCCCACTACAGAGTACTAATCTTCTAACTTCACCAATATCAACATTCTCGTCATCGATAACCTCTTTGAAATGGCCATATTCAAGTTCAGCTACCGATGAAACAACCTTTGGATGCCTTAAAAGACTTTTAGGGGTGAAAATAACAAGAGGCATGCGAAATTTGCGCTTAAGCTGACGGCGTAATACGTGAAAAAAATTAGCAGGAGTGGTACAATTTACAATTTGCCAATTGTTGTGCGCCGAAAGTTCAAGAAAACGTTCAATACGGGCATGGGAATGTTCGGGTCCTTGCCCTTCAAATCCATGAGGTAAAAAAAGAACAAGCCCGTTCTTCAATCCCCATTTTTCTTCGGCAGATGAAAGATATTGATCAATAATTACCTGTGCCACATTATGAAAATCGCCAAACTGAGCTTCCCAAATAGTGAGCCCCTGAGGGGTAGCGAGCGCATATCCATACTCAAATCCTAACACACCATACTCCGATAACGGAGAGTTATATACTGTAAAATCGGCTTTAGCATTATCGAGCACCTTAATGGGAAAATACTTTTGGTCGGTATCTTCAATCACATGCCCAGCATGACGATGCGCAAATGTTCCCCTCATGCTATCCTGACCACTTAATCGAACAGGATGTCCTTCAACAACCAGGCTACCAAAAGCCAATTGCTCAGCCATAGCCCAATCTACGATTCCTTTTTGAAACATTGCACGTCGATCGGACAAAAGTTTATGAGTCTTCGAAAAAAATTTTTTATCCGGCGGTAAACTAAGAATAGCATCAGCAACCCTATGAATGATATCTTTCCCAACACCTGTTTCGGGCGACATGATAAAATCATCGGGTGATGCAAAAGCAATATTGCGAAAATCGTTATGTAAAAATTCTTTTATTTTGAGTGTTCGGTTTTTTTGCGATTCAGCATAGCTATCCTCTAAAATTCTATTAAATTCATCCTGAATAATCTGAACTTGTTCGGCATTTAAAACCCCTTCCTCAATTAATCGTTGAGCATATATGTCACGTGCATTAGGATGATTTTCGATAATTTTATACAAAACCGGTTGCGTAAACCTGGGTTCGTCCCCTTCATTATGCCCGTACCGACGGTATCCTAAAATATCAACAAAAACATCGGAATGGAAAGTTTGCCGGTACTCGAGTGCTAACATAATAGTGTATACCACTGCTTCAACATCGTCGCCATTAACATGAAAGACAGGCGAACGTGTTACTTTGCCAACGTCGGTACAATATATACTTGATCGAGCTTCGAGATAGTTGGTTGTAAATCCAACTTGGTTGTTGGCAACAATGTGGACGGTTCCCCCATTTCCATAGCCTTCGAGTTCCGATAGCTGTATAACTTCATATACCACTCCCTGAGCGGCAATTGCAGCATCGCCATGAATAATAACCGGACATAACTTGTTATAATCATTATTATATACATGCTTAATCCGCGCATGAGCAATACCTTGAGCAACAGGACCGACTGCCTCTAAATGCGAGGGGTTGGGGACTAATAGCAGATTAGTCTTTTTACCTGGTGTATAACTAACTATATTGTCGTAACCTAAATGATACTTAACGTCCCCAAGTAGGTTCTCATCTTCGTAACGGCTGGCTGCAAATTCCCTGAACACATGATGATAGGGTTTTTCAAGAATATTGGTAAGCACATTTAATCGTCCTCTATGAGGCATACCAATCACAAACTCTTTAATTCCAAGCTCAGACCCATATTTAATAAGCTGATGTAGTGCAGGGAGTAAGGTCTCGGTGCCTTCAACCGAGAAACGTTTTTGACCTACAAATCGATTATGTAAGAACTTTTCAAAACCTACAGTTTTAACCAAACAAGAAAAGATTTCTTTTTTCTGTTCGGGCGAAAATTGATAGGTATTTTGAGTGCTTTCCATTTTCTTTTTCAGCCACTCAACTCTTTCGGGAGAACGAATATATAAGTACTCCACACCAACACTTTGACAATAAGTTTTTTGCAAATGCTCTATAATTTTACGTAAAGGAGCTGGACCAATACCTATTTCTTTTCCTGCATGAAATACCGTGTCGAGATCGGATTGGTTAAGACCAAAATTTTCGATATCGAGTGTTGGAAAATATTTTCTACGAGTACGTACAGGATTTGTTTTGGTAAAAAAATGACCCCTTCGACGATATTCGTTTATTAAATCAATAACTCGAAACTCTTTAACGAAAAGTTCGGATGTCGCTGGAGAAGTTGTGTCGTAATTTTTCCTGGCAAATTCGAACCCTCGAAAAAAAACCTGCCATTCAGTATTTACAGAACTAGGATCTTGAAGATACTGTTGATAAAGACTTTCTATAGCATTTATTTCTGCATTACCTAAAAATGATAGCGAATCCATAAATATCACTTTATTTACATGGTAAACAAAGTTAGTCGGGTTTTGTTGATATTAAACATTATTTGACAAAAAAAAACCTGCCCTCTATTAGAAGGCAGGAATATTAATTTAAATTCTGAACTTTATAGACTACTTACACCCTCTTCAATATCCTTAACCGTGAGAAAAGAATACTGATAATTGATAGGTAAAATATCATTATAATCATCGACAGAGGCTCCTGAGAGACAAGCATCAATAATCTTTCGTCCTACAGGCGACAAGTCATCGGTTAAGAAAGGTTGTAACTGTTTACGGAAAAAGTCCATCAATATTTTTGCACCTTCATCGTAACCTTCTGTTCCAACTTCAACTTGTCGATGAACTTGAAGGAAACGGGTAGGTATTTTCGCACCCTCAATTGTTAAATAGTTCAGTTCATATCCCAATAATGGGCATCTAGCGGGTTGATATTGGTCGTTACGTAATTTAGCACTACCACGACGGGTAAGGTATTCTCTCATCAACATCTGAGGTTTAAAACCAACTTTCCACACCCCAATATGCTGATTGGGAACAAGGGTATAAATAGTGCGTGGTGTTTGAATAATCTGCTCGAGTAGTAGATTGGCATGACGAACTCGCTTACCCGTTGCAAACGGCCAGTACGACCCAACACCTTCGGAAGCCATACTCTCTCCGCCAACAATACTTGGATTAGCATGTCCACGAGGTGCAACTAAACGCCATAGCCATGCGAGAGCAGGTGGTAAAATATGAAATAGCCCAATAATACCATAATTAGGTCTTTCCTTTGAACACATAGGAGTACGCACACCAAAACTCCTAACATCAACTACTACAGGTTTATTTACAACATTAGGCACAATATCGCGTGGTACAATGACCCTTGGATTAGGACAACGTTTACCCGGTGCATCTTCGGTATGATTCCAGATGAGAGCTGTCGAACCAGGTAATGTGTTAATATTCATGAAAAGTAACGGACGCTTTGGATGTATGGTTAATTTTTCGAGAAAAGGATCACTTCCATAATCCAAAATACTATCCACACGAATAAACCATCCGTTTTCGGCATCAAGTACAGAAAGTTTTCCATTATTCTGCTGAAAAGAAGGATGGCATAAAGCCATATCGTCGGTAACTGGATTAAAAGAGCAGAATAATGGAATGTTAATCAGTCGACGTTCACCAGTAACTAGATTCTCGCCAATCAATACCTGCCCATCGGGCTCACGATTGATATGTTGCAACATTTCACTTTTTCCTCCCCCACTAGCTCCTTCGTGCATAAAAGTAGTCACGTTGTCGTATGGACTAATTACCTGAACTGTTGAACAGTGTGCAGTAATCCATCCTTCCCTTTCGCCCTTGGTAAGCAGAGCTCCATAAAGTCCTTTTTTAGCACTAGGACCAGGGTAAAGATTGTAAGAATATATCTCGTGCCTGTCTTCCGTTCGATTGTGGACTACAATTTGCTTTCCGTTAAAATGGGTATGCCTAAAAACAGGAGCAACATAAATAATCGATTCTATTTTAAAATTAGCAGGCAGTTCGTCAATCTTTAATATTTTTTGGAGAGTAGCTAATCCCAGCGCAAAGAAACCAGCATTAGCAGGCGCAATAGCCATACCACCCATGCCAACCCCAAGATTTCCGGCAAAATAGAAAAAAATGGCAAGATCCTGTTCTTTTAACCAATCAAATGTGCTACGTTTCAATACCGAAAAATCGTATCCAAATCGATCGGAAAATCGCTCCTTATCTGTAGGAAAGTTATCAGCTATTACCATGGTATCGGGGTCCCTCCGACGCATGTAT
>JAOAFU010000063.1 GCA_026416115.1 Bacteroidales bacterium
AACCATAACGTTTCTCCCAAATACGTATGGTATGTGCCTTTATCCCGCTTAACTTTTCTAAATCTTTGATTGAAAACTTACCCATGAATTGTTAAAACTTTACATTGAATTAACAATGATGAAGGGAAAAAAGTTTAATCAACAACTCTCCAAATATTCATTTAGCAATATTTGAGTATTTTTGCATCGCACAATATAAGCCATAATCGATATTCGATTTTGTAAATACTATTAAAAGGTAAATAACGTTTTAAAGCAATTAATAAAATGACTCAACGTACAAATGAAATTTCTCCATTAAATATAGAAGAAATTCCTTCTCCGTCGTATGTAATTGTAGAAGAAAAGCTGCGACAAAACCTCAAAACCATATCTCATGTTAAAGCCGAAGCGGGTGTGAATATAATTTTAGCCCTCAAAGGCTTTGCCATGTGGAAAGTTTTTCCAATAATCAAAGAGTATGGCTTTTTGCATGCTACAGCAAGTTCGTACAATGAAGCACGATTGGCATTCGAAAATTTTGGCACACCCGTACACACCTATTGTCCGGCATACTCCGATGTCGACTTTGAACTCATTGCCCAGATGAGTAGCCATCTAACCTTCAACTCTTTATCACAGTTTTATCGATTTGCAGATATTGCAAGAAAAATTAATCCTAAAATTAGTCTTGGCCTTCGAGTAAACCCCGAATATTCCGAGGTTAAAACAATCCTATATAATCCCTGTGCACCAGGTTCGCGGCTGGGAATAACTGCAGAGACTTTACTTAAAGAAGGGTTACCCAAAGAAGTAGAAGGACTCCACTTTCATTCGCTTTGCGAATCATCGTCCTTTGCTCTTGAAAACACATTAGCTTCATTTGAAAAACTTTTTAGTCCATTTCTTAGCCAAATAAAATGGGTCAACATGGGTGGTGGTCATCTTATGACAAGAAAAGATTACGATCGAACTCATCTTATTACCTTATTAAAAAATTTCAAGAAACGCTATCCTCATCTTGAAATCATTCTTGAACCAGGAGCTGCTTTTGTATGGGAAACAGGATATTTAATTGCTACAGTACTTGATATTGTAGATAATCATGGTATCAAAACTGCCATGCTCGATGTATCTTTTACTGCGCATATGCCCGATTGTCTTGAAATGCCCTATAAACCAATTATTTTAGGAGCAACAGATGAAAAAGCCGATATGCCTACTTATCGCATGGGGGGTAACAGTTGTCTTGCTGGCGACTTTCTGGGGAACTGGTCGTTCGATCACGAGCTATCGATTGGAGAAAAAATAATTTTCAACGATATGATCCATTACACTATGGTTAAAACAACCATGTTCAATGGTGTTCGGCATCCCCATATAGGCATGTGGACCAAAGAAGGTAAATTCGAACTATTCCGAACCTTCGAATACGAAGACTATAAAAATCGAATGTGTTAAACCTCCTAATTTCTTACATACCGAAATTACTCAAGCGAGTGTAAAAACAAACCACTTCGTAGCTTGGGTTCAAACCATGTGGTTTTGGGTGGCATAATATTACCTGTATCGGCAATGTCGATAAGTTGTTTCATCGAAACCGGATAAAGAGCAAAAGCTGCTGCCATCTCACCACTATCGACTCGTCTCTTCAGTTCTCCAAGTCCTTTTATTCCTCCTACAAAATCGATCCGATTAGAGTTTCGAAGATCGGTAATATTGAGCAAAGGTGTCAACACCAGGTTTGAAATAAGCGTAACATCGAGACAACCAATTGGGTCGCTATCGTTGTATAAACCAGGCTTAGGAGTAAGCGAATACCATGTCCCTTGTAAATATAAGCTAAAATTATGCAAGCGTTGGGGTGTGTACTCTTGATGACCTTTATTT
>JAOAFU010000104.1 GCA_026416115.1 Bacteroidales bacterium
AACCGTCCCTTTCTGGTCGAATGTAAGTTTAGTTTGGGCCGAGAACATATAAATTTGGCTAATCTTACAAATCATATTTATAAGCTGGCAGCAATAAACAAACGTTTTGGCATAAGTGCTAAATCGGCTATATTTACCTTAAGCGACCTGACATCACTATCGGAAAATGCCCGCAAAGGCTTAGTACGTCGACTGGCTATTTCGGGAGTTTCGAAGATTTTCGACAGAAATCTAATTAACAACAATTTTGCATCACATTTAAAAGAATTTTTAAAACAATAAGATTTATGTCGCGCAATGTTTTTCTATCTATTTTAGGAGCAAGCCCTTACAAATTAACAAAGTATTATTTTAATAATAATCAAGAAGAATATTTTGAGACCTATTTTATTCAAGAAGCCACAATTCGTTTCTTTTGCAAAGAATGGACTGCAAACGATAAAATATGCATTTTGGTAACATCCAAATCGAAAGAAAATAACTGGAACGATCCTTGCGGTAATGGATATAAAGGTCTTTCCAAAATATTATCTGAGTTACATCTTAATCCAACCATAGAGGTTATTGACATCCCCGATGGTTATAATGAAAAAGAAATTTGGGAAATTTTCGACAAAATTTACAATGCAATTCAGGAAGAAGATAAATTGTATATAGATATTACCCATGCTTTTCGTTCACTTCCAATGTTATTAACTGTTCTTTTAAACTATGCAAAAGTTTTAAAAAAAGTTTCTGTACATTCTTTGACCTATGGAAACTACGAAGCAAGAAAAGATGATTTTAGTCCAGTAATTGACCTTACAGCATTAAGCGAATTGCAGGATTGGACAATTGCAGCAAACAATTTTGTAGCTTTTGGCGTAGCAAACATGCTCTCAGAACTTACCAAAAAAGAAATTAATCCTATTTTAAAAGATACAAAAGGCAAAGATATCGCAGCCTCTCAATTAAGAACTTTATCGGATAATCTATCCCAATTTACACTGAACCTTTCGACCTTAAGAGGACAGAAAATTTTAAAAGGCGAAAATGTAAAAAAAATTATTAGTACTATAAATGAAAGCGTGAATCAGAATACCTTAATTCCACAGCTAGTACCCTTATTAACTATTATTAAAGAAAAAACATCGTCGTTTAGCGAAGAAGATCCTACATTAAACTTTTTAGCTGCCACCAATTGGTATATTCAGCACCAGCAATATCAACAAGCCTACTCAATATTGCTCGAAGGTCTAATAACATACATTTGCAAGCAAAATAACATTGAAGAAACAAATGTTAAAAAGCGCGATTTAGTAACATCGGCATGCTATATATTAGAAAATAATTTGGAAGAAGACAATTGGAGTCAAAACTGTAAAGACAACTACGAGCTGACAAAAAAACTGATTGACTATATGTCTAAAAACAGAAATTTACTTGAGGAGATACGCATCCTTTCCATGTTGAGGAACGACTTTATGCATGCAGGCTTTAGAGAACACCCTGTAGAGTCGAAAAAAATTATTGAAAAAATTAAAGAATCGTACAATAACATTAAAAAAATAATTGAATAAGTATGCTCCTCAATCTGTCCAACCATCCCTCGAGTAGTTGGCCCGAAGTACAAATACAACAAGCAAAAATTCAATTTGGGGAAGTTGTTGATATGGAATTCCCTGCCATAGATCCAGCTGGAGATGAGCAATACATTATTAATTTAGCCAACGAATATTTTTCTAAAATAAAGGAATTGACCAATCAGCACCCAAAGCTAACCGTCCATTTAATGGGCGAACTAACCTTTAGTTTTGCTCTTGCCAGTTTGTTATATAAACATAATATTCCGTGTGTGGCATCGACCAGTAAGCGAAACGTTGTTATGATAAATCAAACTAAAATAGCCGAATTTAGTTTTGTACGATTTCGTTCCTACCAGTTTGTTTAAATTTACAAAAGTAAAGTTCGAACTCGATATACAACGATAGCTTTTGCTACTACTTAGAGCTATAAACTGTAGAATTAATGTTGATTAAGCAAAAAACTCTTAATAAAAAGCTACCACCGAGATACATTTTATACGATAATTACCAACCTTCCCTATAGCGTGCTCATACATTATGCAGCCTGGTTTCAAAGTTTATATATACACCAGTATACGGTTACAATTGATTACCTTTAATGTTAAATATTCGTTATAACATTTGTTAATAATTGTTCTTTTTATTAAATTAAAAGTCAATTAAATAGTATAGCCATGGACTTAATACTAAACACCTTTGGCACCTCACTCCAGAAGGAGAATGATAATTTTCTCATTGTTCACCCCGACGGAAAGCAGATAATAGCCCCCGACAAAATTCGTTCGATAACCATCTCGAAAGGGGCACTTATAAGCAGCGATGCAGCATTATTGGCTGTTAACAACGAGATTGATGTGGTTTTTGTAGATAACATGGGACAACCTATCGGACGACTTTGGAGCGTTAAATATGGCTCGATCTCGACCATCCGCAGTAAGCAACTCGATTTTACCTTTTCCGCTTCGGCAGTCGAGTGGATCAAAGAAATCATAGCTCAAAAAATCAACAACCAAATTGCTCTGTTGCTCACCTACATGCCCGATAATGAGAGCATTAAAAATACAATTAACAAGGCTATTGGACGTCTCGAGGACTATAGAAAAAAAGTTGAGTCTATTAAAGGTGAAGTAATTAGCGATATTGCTGCAACACTAAGGGGTTGGGAAGGAATAGCCACTAAAATATATTTTGAGGTAATAGCCCAACTGATGCCTGAACAATATCGATTCGAACAACGAAGCCAACACCCTGCTACCGATATTTTTAATTGCCTGCTTAATTATGGTTATGGAATTCTTTACGGAAAGATAGAAGGAGCCTTAATCAAGGCAGGTATCGATCCCTATGTGGGTGTTTTTCATCGCGACGACTACAACCGACCTGTATTAGTTTTTGATATAATAGAAGTTTTCAGGGTTTGGGTCGACTATGTTGTTATCAATCTTTGCATGCAGCAAGCGATAAGCGAAGAATGCTACAGCGTTAGAGACGACGGATCGTACTGGCTCGAAGCCCTGGGCAAACGTATTCTTATACAAAGTCTTAACGATTACATGTCGGAAGAAATTAAAATGAATGGACTGGAACGAAGCCGAAACACCCATATTCAGCTATATGCCCAAAATTTAGCACAACTATTTTTAAACTTTAAAGAATAACGCCATGCTTCAATTAGGTAAAAATATTACACAACCCTCCGATAACCTACAAAAGGTGAGTTGTCAACAAATTTTTGGCCTAATTAAAAACCCATCCGACGAGTTGCAAAATAAAATTAAACAACTCCGCATGGTTTTGAGCATCGATCCTAACCGATATCGGACACTTAAAACTACTCTACCCTACTTTACCTGTGGTATATTTAATCCTCCATTTCGTAAAACCGAAAATTTTGGTTATATCGAACATCTTGTAATCGACTACGACCACATAGCCGATACCCAGGTCAACCTCGAGACATTAAAATCCAAATTAATTCAGGATCAACGCGTAGAAATGCTTTTTACATCCCCCTCGGGCAACGGATTAAAGGTAATGTTTAGGCTAAAAGAAAAAATATACGATACACAAAAATTTTCGATGTTTTATAAAATTTTTGTCAACACTTTTTCGAAAGAATACGGGATTGATAAAATAGCCGACTCGCGTACATCGGACGTAACAAGAGCTTGTTTCCTAAGCTGCGACGAAACAGCCTATATTAATGACCATCCCCTTGAAATAAACATCCACAATTATATCGACTTTGAAAGTGCACAACAAGTATTTGAAGCCAAACAGTTAATAAAAACCCTCGAACAACAAAACAACGAGGCCGACCAACCAACAGAAACTAAAAAAGAAATTGATCCTGATATTCTTACCCAAATAAAACTAAAATTAAACCCCAATATCAGAATAAAAGCCGAGAAACATATTGTCGTTCCCGAAGAATTAAATCAAATAATTGACAAAATTAAAAATCGGCTAAACGAATACAATATAGAAATAAAAAGAATAGAAAATATTAACTACGGAAAAAAAATTGTTGTAAATTTACAACACTGGTGGGCCGAAGTTAATGTATTTTATGGCAAAAATGGATTTTCGGTAGTTAAAACTCCCAAACGTGGAAGCGATGCCGAACTATGTGACATCACCTACAGGATAATTTGTGAATTATTATTTAATGCATGGGACGAGCACGTAAGCATATAAAGCCCAAAACTTTTGTCGAAACCATTTTACTGATAAAAAAAGCAGGATTAAAAAATGCCAAAATCCAAACATCGGACGCTGAAGAGCTCGAAAAAATTGATAGTATAAACGAACGAATTGAAAAAATATTAGGAGTTTATAAACATTATCAAAATAAACCCGGACAAATGTTGTATTTTATCATGTACGATATCGAAAACGATAAAGTAAGACAACAAATTGCAAAATATTTAATAAAAAAAGGATGTATACGCGTACAAAAATCGATTTTTATTGCCGAAAGCGATAGGAAGAAATACGACGAACTAAACCAAACATTAAAGGAAGTACAAGCCATGTACGACAACAACGATAGCATTTTCTTTGTGCCCATTTCGGTCGACGAATTAAGAGCCATGAAAATAATTGGGAGAAACGTAGATTTTTCGATGGTAATTAATCCACCTAATACCCTGTTTTTTTAAGGAAAATGTATTAAATTTGCAAGCTCTAAAAATGGTAAAAATTTTAATTCAAAGCAGGCATTTTTTTTACAATTCAACTCTTCATTTTGCTGACAATAAGATTATTACAGGATCTGCTATCGAAGAGCAATATCCAGCAGAACAAGGATTAAGAC
>JAOAFU010000183.1 GCA_026416115.1 Bacteroidales bacterium
CGCCTACCACTTACAGGGAATACTTCATCTATTGATGAAACATACAGGATGGATGGCCTGAGGTTTTTTGCCACCTATTTTCGCGAATGGGCTTTTGGTGTTTCAAAAATTATCGATAAGCGATTAACAGCGGGTGTAAGAGTCCAGCTATTATTTGGTAAAGCCAACCTCCACACATACTACAACAAACTTTATCTCTATACCAACCCCGATATTTACCAGCTCAGAGCTGCTTCATCAATTCAGGTTAATGCCTCACCATTAATAGTATCGACAGATGCTTCACAACACATTCAAAATGCAGAAATTCCCGACATATCAGTTGTCCGTTTCTTGCTCAATGGAAAAAATAAAGGATTGGGTTTAAGTGCTGGTATTACATACCAATATACCGATGATATAGTATTAGAAGCCAGCTTGCTCGATGTTGGAGCCATTTATTGGCGCTACGTTCCAGTGCGTGTTCGAGAAGAAGCAGATTTTACCTATAATGGATTTCGCTACAATCCGATAACTAATCAATTTGAGAACGTACAACAAACCATCGACTCGGCATTATTAGCTTATAACACCTCTGTAACAAGTAAGAACTACCTGACTGCCCTTTCACCTAAGTTATTCATAGGAGGCACTTACCAGTTAAGATCGTGGTTAAAAACAGGATTACTCTTAAGGAATGAATGGTACCATAATAAACTTAATACTTCCATTACACCGTCGTTGCAAATAAATTACAACTTTTTAAGCTTAATAGTTAACTGGACTTACATTCACCGCAGTATACTAAATCCTGGGATGGGCATCAATATTCAAACTCGTCGTTTTGGGTTTTATGTAGTTAGTGATAATGTTTACGGAATCTTCAAGTACAAATCGATGAAATTTTCGAATGTGCGTTTCGGGTTCAACCTATTTTGGGGGTGTCCTAAATCTAAAGAAAAAGCAGAGAAAGCTTGTCCAGCTTATGACGAAATTCCCCAAAAACGTGAAAGGCTTGCTAGGTTAAAAAGAAACTAGTAAAGAGTTTTCTACTGTTGCACTGTTAAAATACAAAAGGCAGCCAAAGAGCTGCCTTTTAAAATATACTATAGTTTCAAGATTACCATCCTGGATTCTGCTTAAGTACTCCGTTGGACAAACGAATTTCGGTCTCGGGAATAGGTAAGAAACCACCTGTTTCTGGGCGGAAAACACCATTATATTTTTGAGGCACACCCGAATTTTGTACATCAATATCTTGAATTTCGGCAAATGCAGCTTCTGCATCATGCCAACGTAATAAATCGAAATAGCGCAAGCCTTCAAAAGCAAGTTCATGACGACGTTCTTTTTTAATATTTTCCAATGTTGCAGGTACAGATGGCAATCCAACTCGAGCTCGAACCCTATCGAGATATTCTTGAGCTTTGGAATTACCTAACTGCAATTCTGCAGCCATAAGTAATACATCGGCAAACCTCAAAAGAATCTCGTCCTGAAGGTTCCATAGCTGACCATTGTTGGGAGTAGAGGGTATCATATCTAGAAATATACCTCCGATTGAACCATTGGAAAGTCGCATTTGGAGAGATGTATATTTCTTGTTCCAAAGACCAGTTTCATGCATACACTGGTTTGAGTTCCAAACATAGTCAGTTGATACATTACCCTCTTCAGGATCTGTAACATCTATTATTGATCCTTTCATACGGATATCGTTAGCCTCGAAACTTTGCTTCAAAAGTGGATTAACAGGCCCACCACCCCATCCTAAACTCCATGGAATAAGATCGGTTTGGATACGTAAACCCATATACAGACAGACCTGATTTGAGTAGGTGACTTTTGTAGGAAGATTCCAACCA
>JAOAFU010000043.1 GCA_026416115.1 Bacteroidales bacterium
TAATGCAAATAAGCCACGTAATCCGTGGCGAAGAATGGTTACCATCGCTACCGTTACATGTTCTCCTATACAGGGCTTTGGGGTGGGAAGCAGTTATGCCGCAGTTTGCCCATTTGCCTTTATTACTCAAACCCGATGGAAAAGGGAAACTTAGTAAACGCGATGGCGATCGAATGGGATTCCCCGTCTTCCCCCTTCATTGGGTCGATCCTGCAACCGGTGAAGTAAGCCTGGGTTACGACGATTATGGTTTTCTACCCGAGGCTTTTGTCAATTTTCTTGCTCTTCTCGGATGGCATCCCGGAAACGACCAGGAAATATTCTCTATCGAAGAGCTTATCCATGCCTTCTCGCTCGACCGTATTAGCAAATCGGGAGCCAAATTCGACTTCGAAAAAGCCAAATGGTTTAATCAACACTACATAAAACAAAAAAGTACTCAAGAACTTGTAACACTCCTCAAACCTACACTGGAAAAAAATGGAATAAACCCCGAAAACTCCTACCTTTACAAAGTTGTTGAACTTGTTCGCGAACGATTAGTACTGCTTACCGATTTCTGGAAACAGGCCGCTTTCTTTTTCATCGATCCCGAAAACTACGATCCCGAAGTAGTAAAAAAACGATGGAAAGACAACATACCGGAGCTTATACAACAACTTAAGGAAGAACTTACAGCTTTTGACAATTTTAAGGCCGATGCATTAAAAGACTTCCTGCATCATTTTATTGAAAAAAAACAAGCAAACATGGGCGCAGTAATGAATGCATTGCGTTTGTGTATAGTTGGAGGTTCGTTCGGTCCTGATTTACCTCTGATTCTCGAAACCATTGGTAAGGATGTCGCTCTTCGCCGATTAAATAATGCTTTAAACAAGCTCAAAAACAATAGCTAACCTTCCAACACTTCGAGCAAAGTAAAATACTGACGATTGGAGACACAATCCAATGTGTCTCTAATCTACTTCAATGTATCTCAGCAAGATATTGATATTTTCCATCGCATTTTTTCTCCCCAATCTTTCCTAGCGAATCTATCGTTATCATCAGAGTAGAGCATCGGGTGTTTTAAAATTTACAAATGATGTATAATCAACAATTAGAATAGTGCTATTTTATCCACTCGGAAAAAATATGCCCCCAATTTATTTACATTTATCGCACGGATTAATAGGTATATTCGGTTATCTTTGGAAATAATTAAGAATCGACCAACTATGGTGCAGTGGAAAAAAGCTCAAAAATTTATTACCCAAACAATGGAACAATTTCAAATCAAGTCGGGGAAGCGTTTCGTGTTTTTAATGGTAATATCTAAGCTTGTAAAAATACTCATTGTATTTTTTCTGCTCAGTTTTAATACGGCAACAGCCCAATCGCAGGAACTACTCGAAGTGGACGGTAAACCTTTTTTTGCCAGCGGAATGAATCTGGCATGGATAAGTTTTGCCAACGATCTTACCTCGTTCAATGCCACAGCATTTACACAGCAATGTAAATTACTATCGGCAGCAGGAGGGAATAGCCTTCGGTGGTGGCTTCATACGAACGGAACCGCCAGTCCTCAGTTTACCAACGATACCGTAAGTGGTATTACAACAACTGAGATTAATAACCTTAAGCGAGCACTCGATAGCGCTTATAAATATAACATTCGGTTAATACTATGTCTTTGGTCGTTCGACATGCTCCAGTCGAATGCAGGTACTGGGATTGCACGGAATAAAAAGCTTGTTGAGGACTCAGTTGCCACAGCTGCATACATACGCAATGCTTTAACACCCCTGGTCAATGCTTTAAAAGACCATCCTGGTATACTTTGTTGGGAAGTTTGTAACGAGCCAGAAGGTATGTCGGCTGAGTTTGGGTGGTCGACCCAGCGCACGACGATGGCTGCCATACAAGCCTTTACCAACAGAATTGCCGGGGCAATTCATCGGCTCGATCCCAAAGCGAAGGTATCTAATGGATCGTGGAATATCAAGGTACTTACCGACGTTAATGGTATGTACAACTACTATCGCGACGACCGACTAATTGCAGCAGGTAAAGATTCTCTGGGGACTCTCGACTTTTATATGGTGCATTACTACAACGTACATTTTGGTCCTAGCGAATCCCCATTTCATCATCCAAAATCATACTGGAATCTCGACAAACCTCTGGTTATAGGAGAGTTTCCAGCAATGGGCATGTATGGAGGGCAGATTAATGCCCCTATTTCGCCTATCGAAGCATATAACTATGCATACAACAACGGATATGCTGGCGCTCTCTCATGGACCATGACAGCCCACGATGGCAACGGAGGATTAGCTGAAGCAGCTCCAGCACTCGAAAACCTTGTAGCACAACATGCCGATACATTGCAAATCGATCTTAGTTCATTTAACTTCTCCCCTCGATTTACTGCTAAACCCAACGACATCATTGTGCTCAATCGTCAGGAATTTTCTACCATCATACCCCTTGGCAAAATACTTAACGACCCCGACGACAACATTTTTACCTACAAAATAACAAGCAGCAATACCAAATTGGTTAACGTTTCGTTGACAAACGACTCAATACTAAACCTCGTACCTGCAAATACGGGTTTCGGTACTGTTTTGCTTACCCTTAAAGCTACCGACAGCAAGGGAAAAACTGCAACTACTTATTTCAATGTTTACTTACCCGATACTTCCTCAACAAATCTGGCTCTTTACCGCAAAGTTAGCGCTTCGGATATGTTTCTCAATTATTACCCATACCTAATTACCGACGGAAAAAACACCACTAACTGGTGGTCGTACAACCCAACAGCTCAGCTTATCGTTGAGTTTGAAAAAGAACGGAGCTTTAATAAAGTTATCCTCAACTGGTCGGACAAATATGCGCGAAAATATAATCTCGAAATATCCGAAGATGGCACATCCTGGCAGAATATCTTGAATGTTAACAATGGGAAATCGGGTATTAATACTCACACGTTCTCCACAGTGAGGGCAAAATATCTTCGAATCAACTGCCTAACCCGCCTCTCAACCAACGGATATGCTCTCAACGAAGTCGAAGTTTACAACGACAGTACATCGAATGTAAAACAGGTAAAAAAAAACAACATTAGTATCTATCCTAACCCCGCCCACAGCAATATACGCATTAACATTGAAGAACAATTACCGAATAGTCATCTCGAAGCTTACCTATTGAACTACCAAGGGCAAATAGTCGAATATTTTGTTATCGAAAAAAAAGAGTTGGAAATAAACATTCAAAATCTCTCTAAAGGGCCCTATTTATTAAAAGTATACAAAAATGGTGAATGGTTCGAGCAGTCGTTTATAAAGTTATAAAAAAGCCTGGCTAATCAATGTAATGTAGAGACGTGAAGCTTCACGTCTCTTTTTTTTCATACCGATTTATTTTATTTAGCACATCAGAGAGAAATCTCATTTTTCGTATTTTTGTTATAATTTTTCAAATAGAAAATGCACAATTAGGAAAAACAACATTTTACTGTATTTTAAAGTCAAACTTATATTAAAGATTATATTTTCGAATGAAACGTTGTTTATTTGCATTGCTTACAGTATTATTGCCGCTTAATACAAAAGAAAGTATGAGTATACCCCGTCGAATTCCATTAGAAGACTTTTTTCGCAATCCCGAGAAAGCTAATTTTCAGTTATCGCCAAAAGGAGACTTTATTTCCTACACGGCCCCTTACAAAGGGCGGATGAATCTTTTTGTTCGACCCGTAGCAAACGATACAGCCATTCAGCTAACCTTCGAAACCGATCGCGACATACGGGCATATTTTTGGGCAAACAACAAGCGAATTCTTTTTCTCAAGGACAATGGAGGGGATGAGAATTACAAACTTTATGGCGTAAATACCGATGGCACCGATTACAAGTGTCTGACAGACTTTGACGGAGTGCGGACCGAAATTATCGATGACCTGGAAGACATTGAAGACGAAGTAAT
>JAOAFU010000071.1 GCA_026416115.1 Bacteroidales bacterium
ACAAAATAATAACTAGCCCCATAGCCGCACCAAATACCTAATCCATTTTTTATATTCGATGGTATTCTTAAATGATTAGCAGCAAAAGGATTACCTGCATTCAAAAGTTCTTCATCGTAACTGTTCCAGAATGCAAATGAAATAGAATCTACTCTGGCAAATCGAACAAGAATGCTATCATTTCTACTAAAGTATATATTTTCAATGGGTAAAATATTATTTGTTCTTCCCTTATTGATATAAAAGCTAAAGCGTTGGCCATTGAAATATTGATCGTTTAAATTGGCTATAAGAGCTGGGTAGTACCTTTGTTCTTTACCCCTTATACGCGTAAATATTCGGTAATAATTTCTTTCGAATCGATTATCAGACAATATGCAGCGAATAATACCCGAGGTATCAGTATTTCTTTCAAACCAGATACTGTCGAGTTGTACTGGAGGTAAAATGGTTGTATAGGCCATTAATGTGTCCAACTCATCTTCTATTAAAAGAGTGTAGGTTTTTCCAATAATGCCTTTTAAAAAATATCCTTTATACAGATATGGGGGAAAATATGCTGTGTCTTTGGTTAAGGTTAATATTTCGGAATTTTCACCATCCGATACTGTCACTTTGGCTCGTGAAGCAACCAATTGTCTTAGTGAGGCTGAGTCGAGATTTCCAAAATAAGGGGTGTTGTAGGTAAGTATAACAATAGGGGCCCGGCCATTTTCTATCCAACCATCGACCACTATTTTTTTTTCAACATTATATATCTCCGGGTCGTACTTAGGTTCACAACTAAAAACAACTGCGACTATGATAAGCTTTATGAGCAAACTTTTTTTCATCTTCTCAATTTTAATAAGAAAACCGATACGATATCGAAGGCATCATAGGAAATAAAGAAACATATTGGGGCTTAATGCTTAACTGGTAGCGCTGAAGATTCCCCGATACCTTATAATACATAAAGTATGGATTTAGCCTACTATATACATTGTAAATGTTGAATGAAAGTTCGTGAGAAATACCTTTATACGATTTAATGTTACGGCTAATAGATATATCGAGCCTATGGTATGGTGGCATTCGAAACGAATTATATCGAGTATATTGATTAACTATGTTACCTCCTACAATATACCTTCCCACAGGTAGGGTGGTGGGTTGACCACTTGCATAAGTAAAGGTTAAAGAGAACCTCCATAGTGGGTTAACCTTATATTGTATAGCAAAAGTAAAATCATGAGTTCGATCGTATTTCGACGGATAGGCTTTCCCTTCATTTATTTCAGAAATTTTTCGCTCCGATCTCGACAAGGTATAGCTAATCCATCCCGACCATTTTTTAATGTTTCCATCTATAAACAATTCTGTCCCATACGATCGTCCTTTTCCCAACAATATGTTCTCTTCCATGGTGGCCTTGGATATGCTTTGTAGTAAGCCTCTATTAAATTCAATTACAGGTTTAAACCATTTGTAAAAACATTCGACTGAAAAATTAATTCCAGGAAAAAGATTTCTGTAGTAACCAACACTAAATTGATTGGCAATAATAGGAGGTATTTGTGATGTTGCTGGAAGCCAAAAATCAGTCGGTAAAGCAACAGTGGTAACATTTACTTGCTGTATAAATTGTACATTACGACTTATATGAAATTTTACCGAAGTAATTGTATCAAGAAGATATCTTAATGAAATCTGCATGTCGGGCTCAATGTATTTTTTTACTATCTGCCCTGAAGAATAATAAATAGTATCTCTTATTTCACGTGTATCTCTATCTCTTATAAACTGATAATAGGGCCCGATATGAAAGTAAATATTTTCTCTTATTCCTACCATTGCTGACCATTTTCTATTCAATGAAACTTCCGATTCAAAATAGGCGCTCAAGGTATATAATTGAAAATCATTAGGAGTACCAAAATTAGCATCCAATTCATTCAAACGAGCTTCACTCTTGTTGGGTACAACAAATTGTTTCAACATTTGAGTGCCTGTTTTAAACTTTACTTTGTCAAAAAAGAAACGATGTTCATGTTTTACCGAGAAATCCTCATTAATAGATTTTAATCGGTAATTAAAACTGCTTTGTCCGATAAAAAGCTTCAAATCGGAGCGTGTTACATATCCAGAGGTTTTTGATATGTGTCGGGAGGAAAAATAGTGCAACCATTGGATGCTTAGCATCTGATTTGTCCATTCCATACTGTAGTTTAGATCGAAAGCTGCTCTATGGATTGTAAAATCATCATTTCCTCTGAAAGTACATAGGGTAATTATATCTTTATTGGATGGTCGAAAGTTGAGTAATATATTCCCATCATAAAAGTTGTACTTCGAACTGTGGAAGAACGAACGGCTGTTTGGAAAAATTTCTTTACTCAAAGGTTTTAAAATTTGATCGATATACGATTTACGAAAAGCAATTGTAAATTGTAACTTTTCATAAATAGGGACTCGAATAGCAAGATTGGTTAGCAGAAGTCCTACATTGCCATCTACTTTAGTATACTCGGACCAGTTTTTATCCGTCTCGGCTATAAGTAATGAGGATGCTCTACCTCCGTAATCTACAGGAAGCCCTGTCTTAGTTAATGAAACCTTATCAACAATATAGGGATTAAACATCGATATAAAACCTGCTAAATGGGTTGGATTATAAATCATTCCCTCGTCCAAAATAACAAGGTTCTGATCCATGGTACTCCCACGAACCATCAACCCACTAGCCAGATCAAATTTTCCAATACCTGGTGTTAACTGTAATACCTTTAATGGATCAATCTCACCGGTTAGAGAAGGCAAATTTCTAATGCTATCAGTTTTCATTTCTGTTATTCCCAAACGAACATTTTCAATTGCCCTTAATCTATTTTTTTCTTTTGCTATAATAACTTCTTGAACATGCAAAACCTTATAGGGCATTATTACAATCAAGGAACTATTTTGCTCATTCACAATCGTTATACAAGTATCGGTATATCCTTTTTTTGAAAAACAAATGGTAGAATTAGGATTAATTGGGAAAGTGAATAAACCATCATCAGAACTTTGAGCAATTTTCTCACCTAAATGATTGGTTATAAGAACTCCTTCGAGGTTTTTTCCTTCCTCATCCAACAATTTCCCTTTTACCAATATTGTTTGACCTTTAATTTCAGCCCAAAGCATGATGATCAATAGCAAAATCTTTAGTACTTTTTTTATTGGGCAAAACATAAAATACTTACTTTTGAGGCATTATGTGGCGAAAATAAATAATTAATCGAAACATTTTGATAATAAAATGATTCAAGGTGAAATTAAAGTTAGGGTTCGTTATGGCGAAACCGATCGAATGGGTTATGCATACTACGGATGCTATCCTTTATATTATGAAATGGGACGCACTGAATTATTGCGCGAATACGGCTTAACATACAAAGAACTCGAAGATAGTGGAACTTTATTGCCCGTATCTCGCCTCGAGATTAACTATATTGCACCTGCGCTTTACGACGAGGTACTCACAGTTCGGACAACGATAAGGCAAAAGCCTACCGTTAAAATAATTTTTAATTATGAGATTTTCAACGAGAAAAATGAACTTATTAATACAGCAATAACCGAATTGGTTTTTGTCAACGCTTCCACTAGAAAACCCTGTCGCCCTCCCAAATACTTTATGGAAAGAATCGATCAAATTCAATGGAAATAAAGAGCTTTAATTAGTTAAGTGTAATTACCGTAATCTCTGGCCACATTCCTATCCGAGAAGCAAACATAGCACTCCCAATACCACGACTAATGTATAGATATTGATTGCCGTGCTGATATAAGCCGCAAAATGGTTTTTTGGGACGAAAAGGACTCCAACAAAATCTTTTAGTATCGATACCAAATTGGTAGGCATGCGTATGGCCCGAAAGGGTTAGCTTTACCTGAGGATATTCTGATTTTACTCTGTCCCAGTTCCAAGGATCGTGTGCAATTAGGACAACCAAACTGCTATCCGGAATAGCATTGAAAGTTTTACTCCAATCGGCATGACAACCATACGGTGGATGACCACAATTTCCTATTCCAGCAAGTATAATATGAGAGTCTGAAATATAAATATGTTCGTTGTTTAAGACCTTAATTCCTGCCTGCTTATAAAAATATTCGAGCAATTGATGATTCCACATTTTTTCTTTTGAATTTTTCCACCAAAAATAGTCGCCATAATCATGATTGCCGTGAATGGCAAATACCCCTCCCTTTGCCTTTAATTTCTTTAAAGAAGGGAGTAGGGGTTTAATTTCTTCAGCAAAGCAGCATATCATATCTCCCCCAAGGAGTATAATGTCGGGTTTTTGATCATTTATTTTGTTAATTAAAAGTTCAAATTTCTTTTCATGTCCATAAAACTGTCCAACGTGTAAATCCGAAATAAAAACAATCTTGATTGGTATAGTATTGCAATTATTAATAACTTTTTCTTTCACATCAAAAATAAATCTCCCAAAGTTTAAACCCCAAAATAATATTACGAATAGTGAGATCGAAACAATAGTGGCAAATCGAATAATAAAGATTTTATTAAAAAATAAATATAAAAAGCCACAAATTATAAAGCATATTTTAGATATATAGATTATGGCGAGATAATTGGTTAAGCTGAAAAAAGGATAAAATTGTTCGATATTCCGTTCCCAATTTTTTATAAAAAATGCCCAAGCTAAACAGCAGTATATTGCTAAAGATAGTATAAAGTGAAAACGAATAAACCATTTTGAATTAAAACGTTTTAAGATTACCTTTCTTATAATCAACAGTATGAGGCTATCAATTAAAACAAATAAACCGAAAAATATTAAAAAAACCTCGACGGTCGAATACTTATATAAATATAGCAGGCTCATAACTTATTTTTTAAAAGTAATAATAAGAAAAAAAGAACAAACAAAAAAACCCGGCAAGCTATTGCCAGGTGCCAGTCATTCATTCTTTTAATACTTGTCGCTAATCAGTCCTCGTCGGCAATTGAATCAGGATCTTCAGCATCATCTGTTTCGTCAAATGTTTCATCCGGTGTTAGCACATCATCTGGTTCGCCCACAAAATCCTTTTCATCAATTTCTTCTGGATTGGTATCAATCTTTACAGGAACTTTAACCAGATAGCTAACATCTGGAGTATCGAGAGTTACCCCGTAAAAAAAGTCGTTTTTGGGCGTAGTAACTTTAATAACATGATTTTGATATCCGTCCGGATATTTTTTGTGCAGAAGTTCAACTAATTCCGGCGACAAGTTTTGTAAACTTACAACCTTATTCACTTTTCCCATGATTCTGCTTTTGAATTTTGTGCAATTATACATTTTTCATCGAAATCCAAAGAATATTTTTGATAAAATTATTAAAAAAAATATTTGTCGTATAATTAATATTATGTTAAATAAGAAATTAAAATAATAAGGGTGCTTTTATAGCACCCTATAATATCTTAATTACCAGCCCATTTCGGCATTAATTGCATCGTATTTGTCTTTCATTTGAAGACGAAAATATAAACCACGAAGAGTTTTGGCGCAGGTTTCTTCTTTAGGATCAATTTTATGAGCTTGTTCTAAGAATGGAATACATTGTTTTAAAACTTCGTTTCCTTCTTCGAGAAGCTTTTGATATTTGGCGTCATCCTTTTCATTGGATGCAGCGTCGAAAATTTTAACAGCCTTATTATAATAAAGCACTCCAAGGTTATACCAAGCATTAAAACTGTTGGCATCAATCTCAGTAGCTTTTTTGTAAGCTGCTTCAGCCTTTTCAAAATCATTTAATTTTTCATATAAGGTGCCTTCTGCAAAATAAAACGATGCATTATTGGGTTCTTTCTCCTTGGCTATTGAAAGATACTTAAGCGCATCTTCTACTTTCTGAGCAACTATATAGTAATTTACAAGGTCTACGATCATATTCAGATCATTTGGATACTTTTCGAATCCTTCCTGTAAGGTTCTCAGTGCAGCCGCCGAATCTCCCTTTTCGCTATAGGCTGTTCTTAGCAACGAATATGTTACACCTCCATTATAACCATATTGTGCGGCTTTTTTGAAATACTCGATCGCTTTGTCGTAATTTTTAGCATTTAAAGCTGCAAGACCACAATTGTACATCATTGAGGTGTCGACGATATTTTTAAATATTGGGGCGGTCTCGATTTTTAAAGAAAGTTCGAACATGTCTAATGCCATATTGTAATCTTTCTTTTCAAAGGCTTCGCTACCGTTTGTTACGGCTATGATATACAAGTCGTTAAGTTGAAGATTGATTTTGTTACGTACCTTTCCTTCATCTATTTGAAGGGCTTTCTCGTATGCTTCGTAAGCCTGTTTAACTGGAATATCCACTAATGAACGGATTGCAGGATCGGGCGACTTTGCTATATTTTGAAGTATCAAACCTTTAAGATACCAAGTATTGGCATCTCCTTTGGTTTCGTCGTGTTGTAATGCATACTGCAGTGTATCCCACGCAGTTTTAATGTTGCCCTTGCTAAGTTCTTTTTCAGCGATACGTACAACTTTTTTCTGTGCTATGAGCATTCCTGTTGTCAGGAAAAACAGGAAAAAAAAGAATATTTTTTTCATTTTTCTTTAGTTTAGATTTGTAATAAGTGATGCAAATATATACCATTTATTAAAACATATTTTCAGAATTTACTCTCCATTCTCTTCTTTTTCGCTTTTAACTTCTTCGTTTGCACCAACTTCGTCGGTTTCGCTACTTTTGGGAACTTTTGCAACTGCAGCAATAGCATCGTTATCACGAAGATTTATTAACCGAACTCCTTGAGTTGCTCGTCCCATAATGCGAAACTGTGAGACTGCTAATCGAATCGTGAGTCCCATTCGTGTAATAATCATCAAATCGTCTTCGTCGGTTACATTTTTTATGGCTATTAATTGGCCGGTTTTAGGTGTAATGTTCAGTGTTTTAACCCCTTTACCTCCTCTGCCAGTTATTCTATAATCGGCAAGATCGGAACGTTTACCATACCCATTTTCCGAGACTACCATTATGCTCTCATGGGGTGAGGAAATGCTAACCATCCCCACAACTTCATCGTTTTCATCCGAAAGGGTAATGCCTTTGACTCCTGCTGCGGTTCGTCCTACTGGTCTAACTTTTTGTTCGTTAAATCTAAGGGCTTTGCCCGATTTTACAGCCATCAGGATTTCGCTGTTTCCATTGGTAAGCAATGCCTCAATGAGCATATCCCCTTCCTTGATGTTGATCGCATGGATTCCAGTCTGACGAGGACGAGAGTATGCGCTTAGTAAGGTTTTCTTAATTATTCCCTTTTGTGTACAAAGTATCACGTAGTGAGTATTTAAAAATTGCTCATCTTCGAGATTAGGAACATTAATAAATGCTCTTATTTTATCATCAGGGTCGATACTTAATAAATTCTGAATAGCTCTACCTTTTGATGTTCTATTTCCTTCGGGAATATCATATACCTTCAACCAAAAACACTTGCCTTTCTCGGTAAAGAAGATGATTGTATTGTGCATAGTAGCACTGAACATGTGTTCAAGAAAATCATCGTCGCGGGTTGCACTTGCTTTCGATCCTACCCCACCCCTACTCTGAGTTCGAAACTCGGCAAGAGGGGTACGTTTGATATATCCCAAATGAGATATAGTGATTACCATATCCTCATTAGCATAGAAATCTTCGGGATTAAATTCGCTTTCGTCGGGTAAAATTTCGGTACGCCTATCATCTCCATATTTATCTTTTACCTCTCTAAGCTCATCTTTTATTATAGACATTCGCAGTGAGAAGTCAGACAATATCTGTTGATAGTAAGCAATCTGTTTAACTAATTCATCAAAATCGGACTTAATTTTTTCGCGTTGCATACCGGTTAGGCTCTGTAGGCGCATATCAAGAATCGAACGTGCCTGAATTTCAGATAATCCGAATTTATCCATTAGTCCGTTTCTTGCATCTTCTGGCGTTCTCGACTCGCGAATGAGGGTAATTACAGCATCGAGGTGATCAAGAGCAATCAATAGCCCTTCCAAAATATGTTTTCGCTTTTCGGCCTCCTCTAAGTCATGTTGTGTTCTGCGAACCACTACTTCGTGCCTGTGGTCGACATAATGCTTTATTAGCTCTTTCAGTGATAGGGTTCGAGGTCGACCATGAACTAAGGCTATATTGTTAATATTATACGAGGTTTGTAAAAGCGTATATTTAAATAATTTGTTTAAAACAACATTGGCCGAAGCTTCTCTTTTGCATATCATTACAATACGCATACCTTCCCTATCGCTTTCATCGTTTAGGTACGATATGCCTTCAATTTTTTTCTCATTGATAAGATCAGCAATCTTCTGAATAAGCTCCAATTTGTTAACCATATAGGGAATTTCGGTTACCACAATACGTTCCCTACCGGTTTCGGTTGTTTCAATTTCGGTACGTGAGCGCACGATTACTCTGCCTCTACCTGTTTCGTAGGCTTCTTTGATGCCAGAGATACCTAAAATGATTCCTCCGGTTGGAAAATCGGGTCCTTTGACATACTTCATCAATTCATCGACAGTAATATCGTTGTTATCGATATACGCGATAATTGCATCTACTATTTCGCGCAAATTATGAGGGGGCATATTGGTTGCCATACCCACTGCAATACCCGATGCCCCATTAATCAGCAAATTAGGTATTCTAGATGGCATTACAGTAGGTTCTTGTAAGGTATCGTCGAAATTAAGCTGAAAATCAACCGTATTCTTATCTATGTCGGTTAACATTTCTTCGGCAATCTTCATTAATCGAGCTTCGGTGTATCGCATGGCTGCTGGACTATCTCCATCGATCGAACCAAAGTTTCCCTGACCATCAACCAGAGGATATCTCAACGACCAAGGCTGGGCCATTCGTACCATGGCATCGTATACCGATGAATCGCCATGTGGGTGATACTTACCCAATACTTCCCCAACAATACGAGCCGATTTTTTATAGGGACGATTTGCATTTAAGCCTAATTCGGACATTCCAAATAGCACACGACGATGAACGGGTTTCAACCCATCTCTAACATCGGGTAATGCACGGGAAACAATGACCGACATCGAATAATCGATGTAGGCCGTTTTCATTTCCTCCTCAATATTCACCTGAATAATACGTTCATTTTCAGCCATATAACAAAAAATCTCTTCCACAATTTTGGTGCACGAATTTAAGGTTTTATTTGCTAAAAATTACGATTTGTCCCCTTCAAAATTTATTAACAAATTTTTACTTTTCTTTTGTTCGGAAATGAGAGCTATAATTGTAGTATCAAAAAATAATCTTTTTCGACTCTTGGCTCGTTTCATTCAAAGATTTTATTTAAATTTACTTAACTTTGCCAAATCAAAAAGGTATAATAATTGTTATATCTTTAGTAAAAAATAAGTTTATTTTATGGATTCACAATTTTCGCAGAAAATTAAGGATGTGTTGTCGTACAGCAAGGAAGAAGCCATACGATTGGGAAATTCTTATATTCGTCCCGAACATTTCTTTCTTGGAATTTTGCGGGATGGCGATAGTATTGCTATCGACATACTCTCCGACCTTATTGATCTGCACGAAATAAAAGTATTTGTTGAAGAAGCAATTAGAGAAAATGCCGATGAAAATCGGGATATAGAACACATCCCCCTTTTAAAATCGTCGGAAAGAATTTTGAAGCTCGTTTACCTCGAGGCTCGTGCTTTGAGGGATGAAGAAATTTCAACAGGACACCTCTTATTAGCTATCTTACGCGATGAAAACAATCTTGTATCGAAATATCTAATGGAAAATAATATTGATTACGAAGTAATTCGAAACGCAATTGAAATCCGGCAACCCAAAGATTCGTCGGATTATGGCGATGAGGAAGATGAAAGAGGTTCACCTTTTGGAGGAATGGGAAAAGGTAGTGGACAAGGTTCGTCGCAGATTAAATCTAATTCCGATACTCCAGTTTTGGACAATTTTGGTATAGATCTTACTAAAGCTGCTGAAGAGGGACGCCTCGATCCCATTGTTGGGCGAGAAAAGGAAATAGAAAGAATAGCCCAAATATTAAGTAGAAGGAAAAAGAATAATCCCATTCTCATCGGTGAACCAGGTGTTGGAAAATCTGCAATTGTCGAAGGCCTTGCTCTTAGAATTGTACAACGAAAAGTTTCACGTGTACTTTTTAACAAGCGAGTTATTGCTCTCGATTTGGCCTCAATAGTAGCTGGAACTAAGTATCGTGGCCAGTTTGAGGAACGTATGAAAGCAATTCTTAACGAATTGCAGCGAAATCCCAATGTTATACTTTTCATCGATGAAATTCACACTATTGTAGGTGCTGGTGGTGCAACGGGTTCTCTCGATGCGGCTAATATGCTCAAACCTGCATTAGCCCGAGGTGAGATACAATGTATTGGGGCTACGACCCTCGACGAATACCGTCAACATATCGAAAAAGACGGAGCACTTGAACGTCGATTCCAGAAAGTGATGGTTGAGCCAACTACGCCTGAAGAAACACTCGAAATACTTAATAACATTAAGGATAGATATGAAGAGCATCATAATGTGATATATACCCCCGAGGCTTTAGAAGCTTGTGTGAAGCTCACTGCCCGTTATATTACCGATCACCACCTTCCCGACAAGGCAATTGATGCCATGGACGAGGCTGGCTCAAGGGTTCATATTTCTAACATTGTTGTTCCCGAGCGTATTCTTAACCTTGAGAAAGAAATTGAAGAGACCAAGAAGGAAAAACTCAAATCGGTCAAAAACCAAAATTTTGAAAGAGCTGCCAATTTTCGTGATAAAGAAAAAGAACTTCTCGAACGTTTAGAACTTGAAAAGCAACGTTGGGAACAGGAACTAAGTAAAAATCGTATCACAGTGGATGCCGACAAAGTGGCAGAAGTTGTCGCCATGATGACAGGTGTTCCTGTTCAACGAATCGCACAGGCTGAAGGTACTCGGTTACTTCGCATGGCCGAAGAGCTTAAAGGAAGCGTTATAGGCCAGGACGAAGCTATAGAGAAGGTCGTACGCGCTATTCAACGTAATCGTGCAGGGTTGAAAGATCCAAACAAACCCATTGGAACATTCATTTTCCTCGGTCCTACTGGTGTTGGGAAAACCCAGCTTGCCAAAGTGCTGGCCAAATACCTTTTCGAAAGTTACGATAATCTTATTCGTATCGATATGAGCGAATACATGGAGAAATTCTCCGTTTCGCGTCTTATTGGTGCTCCTCCGGGTTATGTTGGATATGAAGAAGGAGGACAGCTTACAGAGAAAGTAAGAAGAAAACCGTATTCGGTTGTCTTGCTCGATGAAATCGAAAAAGCACACCCCGACGTTTTTCATCTTTTGCTTCAAGTACTCGACGAAGGTATTCTTACCGATAGTTTAGGTCGAAGGGTCGATTTTAAGAATACCATCATTATCATGACCTCCAACATTGGTACTCGACAGCTAAAAGATTTTGGCCAGGGTATCGGTTTTGCAACGAGTGCCAAATTGTCTCAGTCGAACGAATATGCAAAAGGTGTTATTCAGAATGCCTTGAAAAAAACCTTTTCGCCCGAATTTCTTAACCGAATCGATGATATTGTACTGTTTAACCCGCTCACCAAAGAACATATTTCGCAAATTATCGATATCGAGCTAAAAGGCCTATATGAACGTATACATGCCATGGGCTATAAGGTCGAACTTACTCAAGAAGCTCGCGATTTTATCATAGAACGCGGTTACGACTCACAATTTGGTGCTCGACCTTTAAAACGTGCTATTCAAAAATACCTCGAAGACCCTATGGCGGAGGTGATTATTAAGGCAAGTATTCAAGAAGGAGACAAAATACTTATTGGTTACGATAAGGAGAAAGATGAAATTAAAATTGATATCCTACATAGCGAAATTAAAGATAATGTAAGTAATAACTGACGTTTTAAAAGAAATAACTATTGCCGCATTCTTCGTTGGATGCGGCAATTTTTGTTTTGAAACTATTTTTCAGCTCGGTTTGTACATACCTTTTGTCAATTGATTATCCTATCAAATTACCCTATCAACATCGGATATAATTTATGGTGATAAACATTTACATATTAGTTTTATGAAAAGTAAAAAATAAAACCCTAAGGAATAATATATCTTAAAATATATTTTTTTCTTTGAAATGGCTCTAAATTGCGAGAATACGAGAAATTTCTAACGACTGTATAAGTATTTTGCATAATTTTACAGGTTTAAAATTTGATAACTAAAATATTGATTCACAATGGACTTACTTGATAGGATAATAGAAAATGCGAAGAAACAGGGTAAAAAAATAGTTTTACCTGAAGGGTTAGAAGAACGTACCTTAAAAGCAGCCGACATTGTATTGCAGGAAGGCATTGCGCAAATAATTTTGTTAGGTGATCCGGCCGAAATACACAAGTTGGCAAAAGAAAAAAGTTTAAGGAACATTGAAAAAGCTACAATTGTAAATCCCAAGTTTCATGAAAAGAAAGAACACTATATCGATTTAATGGTTGAGCTAAGAAAAAACAAAGGGCTTACCCGTGAAGAAGCCAGCCAGTTAATCGAAAATCCTCTCTATTTGGCAACTCTGATGATTAAGAATGGCGATGCCGATGGCGAGGTTGCAGGTGCAATGAATGCAACAGGCGACGTGTTACGTCCTGCCTTTCAGTTTGTTAAAACCAAACCTGGTATAAGCGTTGTCTCAGGTGCTTTCATTATGATTCTTAAGGATAAGGAATTTGGACACGAAGGGATTATGGTGTTTGCCGACTGTGCCGTACATCCCAACCCTACCGATAAGGAGTTGGCCGAAATTGCTGTAACCACAGCATATACCACAAGAGCCATTGTGGGTATTGAACCGAAAGTTGCAATGCTAAGTTTTTCGACTAAAGGCAGTGCTCGACACGAAATGTGTGATAAAGTTATACAAGCTACTCGTATTGCTCAATCGATGGATCCAAACCTTCAGATCGATGGAGAATTACAGGCCGATGCTGCAATAATACCTTCTATTGGTAAGAGCAAAGCTCCTCAAAGTGCCATTGCTGGTTATGCAAATGTTCTTATTTTCCCCACACTAGAAGCAGGTAATATTGCATATAAGCTAGTTCAAAGATTAGCTCACGCCGAGGCAATTGGTCCTGTACTTCAAGGTATGGCTGCACCCATTAACGATTTGTCAAGAGGTTGTTCGGTAAGCGATATCGTAAACCTTATAGCTATCACGGCTAATCAAGCTGCAGGACTTTAATCTTACTAATTTTAATTTAAGAACCTTTCAAAATTTTGCCAAAATATGAAAGAACAAAACTTTGTCGAGACACTTGAAGAATATGCACTAACCCGAAAAATTCATAAAAAAGATGAAATACATACCATTGGCATAGTGGGTTGTGGTCGTATGGGTCAAGAAATTTGCCGAATTGTCTGTCAGTTTGGTATGAATGCCATTTTCCTCGATGTCTCGGAAGAAAAAGTAAAAGAGATATACGAGAGTATAAAAAATCAACTCGATGAAGAAGAAAATCAATGGGGATTAACCGAGTCGGACAAAAGAGCAATTCTTTCGCGATTAAGAGGTACAATCGATTACAATGATTTATCGGGTTGTGATTTGGTTATTGAATCGGTAAATACAAGATCTTCAGGTAATAATCTCGAACTACGTAAAGATGTATTTAAAAAAATTGAAGCAGTTGTTTCTCCAGAAACTATCATAGCAACCAATACATCTACCCTAATGATAACCGAAATTGCATCGGTTTTGCAGATACCCGAACGTGCTATAGGCCTTCATTTCATGAGTCCAGCCACTACAATAAAAATTGTTGAAGTGGTTAAAGGCATGGAAACCAATCAGCAAACTTTCGAAAAGGTGTGTAAGTTTGCCAAAATGATCGATCGAAAGGTTATTGTTATCAACGAATCGCCTGGTCATATCAGCACTAGGTTGATTGTCACGCTCATCAACGAAGCTTGCGAATTGCTCATGGAAGGTGTTGCTCCCGTTAGCGCTATTGATAAAGTAATGAAAGAAGGGTATCGGATGCAATTGGGTCCGTTCGAATTGGCCGATAAAATTGGTCTCGACAAGGTTGTCAAGTGGATGGACAATCTATATCAGGAATATAGTCTTCAGAAATTTAAAGCTTCGCCAGTAATTAAACGGCTAGTTAGAGCAAATTATCTCGGAAGAAAGGTTGGCAGAGGGTTTTACAGGTACGATAACGGAAAAATTATCGGAGAAACCATTCAAAGTGCTGAGTTTCGTCTTCATTAATAACCTAATTTATAGATGTTTAACATTTATTATCTAATTTTTACTTTAAAAATTTAATAATACTTATTACATTGAAAGTTAAATATTAAGCAAGTTAAAAAAAACATCACATGAAAATAATAGTCCTCAATTGCGGTAGCTCATCCATTAAATATCAGCTATTTGATATGGAAAATGAAAGGGTTTTGGCTAAAGGAGTAGCTGAAAAGGTAGGTTTACATGGCTCCTTTTTGAAATATGAGCCCTACAATGGAGAAGCTGTGAAACTGGAGGGTGAAATAATCGATCACCAAATGGGAATCGAATACATACTTGGGATTATGAGCAGTAAAAGAAGAGGCGTCATATCCAGCTTCGACGAAATAGATGCTGTTGGACATAGGGTCGTATTAGGTGGAGAAGAATTTAAACAAAGTGTGTATATCGACCATCATGTAATCCAAAAGATTGAAGAGTATGTTAATCTTGCACCCCTTCATAACCCTGCAAATTTAAAAGGTATTTATGCTATGCAGGCTTTGCTCCCAGAAGTCCCCCAGGTAGCTACCTTCGATACAGCTTTTCATCAAACAATGCCCGAAAAAGCCTATATGTATGCAATACCCTACTCGCTATATAAAAAATATGGTCTTCGTCGGTATGGATATCACGGGACCTCCCATAGATATGTTTCAAGGCGTGCATGCGAAATACTTGGAGTAAAACTTGAAGAACAAAAGATTATTACATGCCATTTGGGTAATGGTGCATCTATTACAGCTATTAAAAACGGTAAGTCGATCGATACCTCGATGGGTTTAACTCCAGTTGAAGGGCTTATCATGGGAACACGAAGTGGCGATGTCGATCCGGGAATAGTTACTTTCATCATGCAAAAGGAGTCGGTCGATGCTGCAACTGCTAATACCATCCTTAACAAGCATAGTGGTATCCTTGGTATTACCGGTATTTCGTCGGATATGCGCGAAGTATCTGATGCCGCCTACAAAAACAATAATCCCAGAGCAAAGCTTGGTCTCGATATGTATCACTACCGCATAAAAAAATACATAGGTGCTTATGCAGCTGCTATGGGAGGGCTCGACATCCTTGTGTTTACTGGAGGTGTTGGCGAAAATGCCGACGATACACGCAGGGAAGTTTGTTCTGAAATGGAATTTCTGGGTATCTCTATTGATCCAAAATTGAACGACGGTTTACGCGGAAAAGAACAGCTTATTAGTAGTGCCGACTCAAAAGTAAAGGTAATAGTTGTTCCAACTAACGAAGAACTCGAAATTGCAAAAGACACGATGGAAATCGTTACTCAAATGAAAAATAAAAATTCAATTACCTATTAAACATCTCATTGGATTGATTGAGTTGAAACTTTGAGTTATATCCTTATATGTCTCATTATCAATAGACTATAACAAGGGTATGAAAATAATTTTTTTCGAAAAATAAAAACCTTACCTTTGTTCAAAATAAAGTTCTCCATGGGCAAGGTAGTAGAAATTTTAAAAAAAATAGAAAATTTAAAATATCTCGACAGTAATAATTTTTTTCTTTTTGCTGGTCCCTGCGTTGTAGAAAGTGAAAAAATAGCCTTTGAGACAGCAGAGCGAATTTTGGAGATTTCCGACAAACTTAAAATTCCTTTTGTCTATAAATCGTCATATCGCAAAGCAAATCGCCAAAGGATCGATTCTTTTACAGGCATTGGGGATCAAAAAGCACTCAAAATATTGCAATCTATTGCCGAAATATACGAAATACCAGTTGTTACCGATATCCATAGCGAAGACGATGCATTTATGGCAGCCCAGTATGTTGATGTAATTCAAATTCCTGCATTTCTTTGTAGGCAAACCGAATTACTTGTAGCTGCTGCTAAAACTGGAAGAGTGGTTAATATAAAAAAGGGGCAGTTTGTGGCTCCTGAATCAATGAAATATGCAGCCGATAAAGTAGCCCAAAGTGGAAACCCAAATGTTATACTTACTGAGAGAGGTTCGATGTTTGGTTATTACGACCTAGTAGTTGATTATCGTAGTGTTGTGGAAATGCAGAAAACAGGATATCCTGTAATGCTCGATATTACTCACTCTTTACAACAACCCAACTTGCCTGGAGGAGTTTCGGGTGGTCGACCCGAACTTATCGAAACAATAGCTAAAGCTGGGATAGCTGTTGGTGTCGATGGTATTTTTATAGAAACCCATCCTAATCCTGCTGAGGCATTATCGGATGGTGCTAACATGTTAAAGCTCGACCTTTTAGAGCCATTACTCGAAAAATTAGTCATGATTCGTCAGGTGGTTAATCAGTTTAGTAAATGAGTGCTTTTTTAGATATTGCCAAAATGCGTTATTCATCGAGGAGCTATAAGCAAACTCCAGTTGAACAAGAAAAACTACATATTATTCTCGAAGCAGCACGCATTGCCCCATCAGCTGCAAATCGTCAGCCATATATTTTTTATGTTGTAAGAGAAGAAAAATTACGCGAACAAATTTGTAGTACTTACCATAGAGAATGGTTGAAAAATGCACCGGTAATCATTGTTTGTTGCGTTAACAAAACCGAAGCATGGACTCGAAACGATGGAAAGAATCATGGAGATATCGATTTAGCCATAGCTGTTGACCACATGACGCTACAAGCTGCTGAATTAGGGCTTGCGACATGCTGGATATGTAATTTCGATACAAATAAATGTAGAAATATTCTAGAACTACCCGAGAACATAGAACCCGTCGTACTTCTACCCATTGCTTACCCAGCTGATACTGAAAAAATTAATATCCATTTAAATAATCGAAAAAATCTTGAAAGTTTTGTATATTGGAAATAATTTTTACGCTAAGTTTGAACATAAACTATAAATATTTGTTTTTTTGTTAAATTTTAATTTGTTACAACATGATTATTGAAAAAGGAAAAGTGGTTTCGGTTCTGTATGAACTGAGACTTGCTGATGGTAGTGATGAACTTATTGAGAAGGTTAATGAAAGCCGTCCTCTGCAATATCTGCAAGGTCATGGGAATCTACTTCCTAAATTTGAGGCCTATCTCGAAGGTTTAACCGTTGGGGACACTTTCGATTTTGTTCTTAAAAGCGAGGAAGCATATGGACCCATATCTAACGAAGCTATTGTTGATGTACCCATTTCGGTATTTGAAGTAGATGGCAAAATAGACGAGGAATTGCTTACCATTGGTAATGTAATACCCATGATGGATAACCAAGGAAATCGCTTTAACGGTAAAGTATTGGAGGTAACCCTTGATAATGTCAAGATGGACTTCAATCATCCACTTGCAGGTGCTGATTTACATTTTACCGGACGTGTCCTTGAAATCAGAGAAGCTACTCCAGAAGAATTAATGCATGGTCACATTCATCAAACATCGTCGGGTTGTAGTTGCGGTGGAGGTTGTTCTTGTGCTACCGAACCATCAGAAAGTGACTCCTGCGGATGCGGTTGCAATTAATTTTATTATAAATGTAGAGGCACATAAAATTTGTGTCTCTACTTAAAAAAATTACCTATTTTCTTTTACTAAGCATTTTATTTATCCTTTTAGTCAAAAAAGGGCCAGCATAAATGTAACCTGTATATATCTGTACAAGGGTTGCTCCTGCTTCAATTTTCTCCAAAGCATCATGCTCGTCCATGATACCCCCTACTCCGATAACAGGAAGTTTTCCATTGGTTTTCTGTATAATATATTTAATCATCTGGGTCGATTTTTCTTTTAGCGGTAAACCGCTCAAACCACCTGTTCCAATTTCCTTAATAATATCTGGGTCGGTTTGCAACCCATTTCTGCCTATGCTGGTATTTGATACCACCAACCCGTCTATTCCAAGATCCATTGCAACCGAAATTGCATCGTCGACTTGATTTTGATTTAAATCTGGAGAAACTTTTAGCAAAATAGGTTTTTTTATGCTCTTTTCTTTCCTACTATTAATCAAAGTTTGTAATATTTTATTCAATTGATCACGATCTTGCAGTTCGTGAAGGCTGCTAATGTTTGGACAACTAACATTGACCACAAAATAATCGACGCAATCGTAAAGACGTTCGAAACAATAAAGATAATCGAGATATGCCTCTTCGTTCGGAGTTACCGTGTTCTTTCCTATATTTCCACCTATTACAATTTTGCTCCTTTTTTTCTTCAAACGTTCTGCAACGACGTCAACACCATCATTATTAAACCCCATCCGGTTAATAAGAGCTTTATCTGCAGGTAAACGAAACAAACGAGGACGGGGGTTACCCGGTTGAGGTCTGGGGGTTACTGTTCCTATCTCGAGATGGCCAAATCCCATGTTTGAAAGCACATCCACAAGCAAAGCATTCTTATCGAATCCAGCAGCTAAACCAAGCCTATTAGGGAATTCGATACCAGCAAAATGAGTCGGATTAGATTTAACATGAAATATTAGCTTAGACAATTTTGGTACACCCGGAATAGCAAACAAGATTTTTAGTAATCGTACAACCAAATGATGAACACGTTCCGGATCTATAAGAAAAAGAATAGGACGAATTATAAATTTATACATATCCACAAAATTTAAGCAAAGATAAGAACAAGCTTTATTTTTGTGGTGAATATATTTCAAAAGTTTTATCCGAATACAGGACAACAATTTTATCAATCGATTTGTTTACATTTGTAATCAATTGATTAGTTTCAATGGTTTTAGCAGATGTTTCAGAGTTTATATTCTTTTCTTTAGGTGAATTATTTGATATTGATTTATCGTCAGGGGTTGAAGTTTTAACCGAAAAATCGAGATTATTTTCTACCAGGTTTTCATGTTCAGAACGATACATATTTCCGATCCCAAGAAGGAGCCAATCGGGATTAATACGTTTATATCGAGACAAAATTTTGGTAATTATTTCATAGCTTGGGAAGTTTCTGCCCGATAATATGTGCGATATAGCAGAACGTTGAACCCCAATTTCTTCAGCAAATTGTGAGGGTGTAATACCCTCTTGAGTTAAAAATTTCCGTATCCTATCCTGCATTGCCTATTTTTTACAAAAGTAAACATTTATTGTTTTACAAATGTAAAAAATTCAAATTTACAAATGTAAATAGGTGAATTTGGATACTATTTTGACTAAAATCATAAACCGGGTAGTACTAATATATCTTTAATTAAAAATAAAACGTTGCGAAAAATAAGGAAGCTGTATTTCTACACTTATTCATTCATTATTAGATGTGAGAATAAAATTGTTGGTATTGGCTCCGAAAATCAAAAATAATAGGAAATTGGATAAAACGATCCCCCATCGATACCAACATTCGAATTGAAGTGGTTTATTGGTTGAAAAATAATGAGAAGGGAATAATTTTAAGGTATAAATTAATTTATCATAGAAAAAAATTGTCAGGTTGGTATGCTACATCTCCTATATCCTATGCCGATTAGGGACCATGGGTAAAAAATAATTCTTTATTTCAAATTAATGTCGACTTTTGGGAAGGTTTATCCCCTTATGACTGATTAATAATTGGTTAATCATCGTTTTTTAACCATCTACAAATTGAAAGAAGATTACTTTTCATTTGATTTACAAAAATAGTTTTGAAGTAAACTATTCATATTCAAAGAATGTTGTAAAACATTTCTTATTAAAA
>JAOAFU010000096.1 GCA_026416115.1 Bacteroidales bacterium
TATTTTAAGAACCTACCCCACTTTCGAGAAACCCGCATACGTTTGCTAACAGCTACCACCGAAGAACAGGTGCACGAGATACTCAACGAAATTGAAGAAAAGTGGGGGGAGGAGATGGATAAAATTCATTAATTTTGAGCATTGTAAAATATACAGGATTAAATCATTACCTTTACAAAAAATGAAAGAAGTGAATTATACTGAAGTATTTATCAGGTTGTGGACCGAACGAAAAACGATTTTTAAATATATGCTCGTTTTTCTTCTAATCGGTTTAGTAATAGCGATAGTTACCCCTAAAAAATATACAGTTACTACTGTAATTGTACCACAGCTTAGTTCAACACAGAATTTCAAGCTTGGAAACTTGTCTTCTTTGGCCTCTTTGGCTGGCATTGATCTTTCGTCATTATCCTCGACCGAGGCTATTTCGCCCCTTATGTACCCAAAAATTGTTGAATCTTTACCATTTCAGATTGACCTGATGAAATCGACTTTTTATTATAAAAGAGCTGGAAAAGCAATTAGTTTGATGGATTATTATAAAATTTACAGAAAAAAATCACCTATTGGCGTTTTTGCCAAATATACCTTTGGGTTACCCTCATTAATTTTGGAAAAACTTAAATCGAAAGATATCTCTAAAACTTCAAACACAAGCGATAGTTTACTTGTAATCAACAAGGATATAGAAGAAATAATGAAATATCTCGAAAAAGACATATCAATTGAAGTAAATATTAAATTTGGTTATGTTTCGCTTACAGGTACATTCGACGACCCAGTTTTTACTGCCCACGTTGTTAATCATTTGAAGAATTTGCTACAAACTTATATTACAAAATATAAGATAGAAAGAGCAATGGCTAAGCTCAAATTTGTGAGTGAACGCTATAACGAAAAAAAAGCAGAGTTTGAAGAAGCACAACGTCGTTTAGCACTTTTTAGAGATAGGAATAAAAATGTAAGAACTGAAATTGTAAGAGCCGAAGAAGAACGTCTGACAGCCGAATACAATCTGGCTTTTAATGTTTACAATGAATTAGCTACCCAGCTAGAGCAAGCACAAATTGCTGTTAAAGAAGATACACCTATATTTACCGTCATTGAACCTACAAAGGTTCCTTACAAAAAATCAGCACCTAAGCGATTTTTTATCATTTTCGTTTTTACTATTTTAGGTGTTTGTGCAGGTACTGGACACGTATTTTACCGCATGCTCGATATTAATTTATTTTCAAAACGATAGCTTTGCCTGACCAGTGGCTGTATATGATAAACATAGAATCATTGTAAATTCAATAATGCTATACATCAGGATGTTTATCATTCTGATAGTTTCACTGTTTACTGTTCGATTGCTCTTAAAATCGCTTGGAGTTGTAGATTATGGTATATATAATGTTGTTGGCAGTGTAGTTTCATTATTTGCATTTTTAAACTACACCCTTTCAATTGCTACACAACGTTATTTTTCAATGGAACTAGCAACAAACCAACATAAAAGACTAAATGATTTTTTTAATCTCTTTGTACGTCTATATTTTGCTTTAACAATTATTATTATTGTATTTGCCGAGAGTATAGGATTGTGGTTATTACATTATCATCTAAAGATACCACCAGAGAGGTTTTGGGCAGCACAGCTGGCATTTCATACCAGCGTTATTGCATTTGCATTTAATATGCTTACAGTTCCTTATCAGGCTATGATAATTGCCTACGAGCGTATGAAAGTTTTTGCTTTTATTAGCCTTTTTGAAGCTGCTTTAAAGTTGGGAATTGTTATCCTTCTTCTAATAATTTCCATTGATAAACTTGTTACATATGGATTTCTTGTCATGATATCAAGTTTTATAATATCGGGAATATATTTTATAACCGTACATAGGATATTTAACACTTGTAAGCTTTATAAATTTTGGGATTCTAACCAAATCAAAAACATATTGAGTTTTTCGGGTTGGAACATTTTTGGAGCATTGGCAGGAGTTTTAACCCAGCATGGAGTAAATCTTTTGATTAATATCTTCTTTGGTCCAATTTTTAATGCTGCACGTGGTATTTCGCAACAGGCAAATATAGTGATTAACCAGTTTGTAACCAATTTTACTACAGCTGTAAATCCACAAATTACTAAATTGTATGCCTTGAGAGATAAAGAAAACATGCAAAATCTTGTTTACCAGAGCTCGAAATTTTCGTTTTTTCTTATTTTAACTATCTCTGTACCCATTCTTTTTGAGACAGAGTTTTTTCTATCCCTTTGGTTAGGTACTTTTCCAAAGTATACAGCATTGTTTTTAAAATTGATCATTCTTAATACGCTAATCGACGTTTTATCTTATCCTTTTCAAACTGCTGTTCAGGCAACTGGGAGAATTAAATTTTATCAAATTGTGGTGGGAGGACTAATGCTTTTAAATTTGCCATTAAGTTTTTTGCTTTACAAATTAGGGGCTACTGCCGAATATTGCTTTATTGTAGGCATTACTATATCTTTAATTTGCCTTGTTGTTCGCCTTATTATGCTTCGAAATCTTCTACAATTTTCAATAAAAACTTATTTTAACCAATACATTATTCGTTATTTCACAATTAGTTTTATTGTTTTTTTCCTATATCTTAATAGGATGCATACAAATTTTCATATTAACCCTTTATTTTTGATAATCTTCGAAATAATTTTGGTGGCCTCAATAATTTATCTGATTGGTATTAAAAAAGCCGAAAGAAAATTCATTAAAGAAAAGTTAAGTTTAGTTTTCCAAAAAATGAAAAATCATGTTCATTAAATCGCTTTTAAAAAAGGTATTGTCTTATAAGTTGTTCTACTTTTTACAAAAAATTAATTTTATTCGGATAACCTATAAGGCGTTTAAATACGATGCAAAAAGATATCTGAAACATTCTAATGCTTTTTTCCCATTTAATACAAAAGGTAAATTATTAGGTCAGATTATTGCTGAATATCATGCAATAGAGAAAGGAATTTGTATGCCAGAGCGCAGAATTGGTTTTGGTCAGAAACTTATGTCTAATCTAATTGATCATTGCTTATTGTTTGTTCAAAATTATGGCACGAACGACGAAAACTTTATACATGCTGTTAAGGTGATTGCAGAATATGACCTATTGCATAAAGCTTACCCAGATAAGCTCGATTCGACGTTAGAAAAAAAAATAGAAAAATTCTTGTCAAATTTTCCTTACGATGCCTCAAGTCAGTTACAAATGACTCGTGAAGAATATCTTAAGTATAATAATGCTCCCTTCGATAAATTTTCACAAAGTCGTCATAGTCTTAGAAATTTCTCGGGTAATGTGGATGAAAATATACTTTTTCAGGCTATTCAGTTAGCCCAAACTGCTCCATCATCCTGTAATCGACAGCCATCGAGGGTCTATATTATAAATGAAAAAGAAAAAATAGCTCAAGCTTTGGCTTTGCAAAATGGCAACAGAGGCTTTGGGCATCTGGCCGATAAATTACTGATTATAACCGAAGACTTAAATTATTTTTTAAGTATTTCCGAACGTAATGAGGCTTATATCAACGGAGGGATGTTTTCCTTGAATTTGCTATATGCCCTGCATTTTTATGGAATTGGAGCTTGTCCGCTTAACTGGTGTGCAGAGCAAGAAAACGACATGGGTTTAAGAAAGCTTTGTTCAATACCCGAAAATGAGATTGTTATCCTATTGATAGCTATTGGCGGAATACCCGAAAAATTTATGCTAGCATCTTCACCTCGTGTGCACACCCATACCATCATTAAAAAAATTTAAGCAGAGCATGGAAATAGTAAAGCAAAATATAGGCATTCTAACTTTTCACCGTGCACACAATTATGGTGCCATGCTTCAGGCATATGCTTTAATGCATTTTCTCGATACTAAGGGTTATTCGGTAGAAATAATCGATTATTGGCCTTCAGAGATGCGGGAGGAATATTTATGGGTACCCAACTTTCGATATAGAAATTTTTTAAGTAGATTCAAAGGCTTGATTAAATTTTTGATTGGAGCACCCAATGAATTGAAAAGAAGAAAAGCTTTTTTATTATTTGTTTCAGAGCACTTAAGACTTAAAAAACATCGACCCTATATTTTAGCAGAACAACTACAACAACTTAAATACGACGTTGTAATTTACGGAAGCGATCAAATTTGGCGAAAGCATCCTTTTACACTTCGATTCAATTCAGTTTATTGGGGTGAGTATCCTATACAGGTAAAAAAGAAAATTGCATATGGCGCTAGTTCTAACATCATTAATTTCGATAAAGACGACTACATCTTTATCGAAAAGATGCTAAAAAATTTTAATGCAGTTGGTGTTCGTGAATCGGATTTTGCGAGAATATTGCAACCCTATTTTTCAAAATCAATCGAAATAGTTATCGACCCTGTTTTTTTGATCGATCGTAATGATTGGGCTAAACTAATATCCAGCTCAAAGCTTCAAATACCCAGAAAACCTTATTTGTTTTTTTATCACTTAAATTACAATCCAGCAATTATTCAAAGCGTTGAAAATATCGCTAGAAATTATAACCTAGAGATAGTTGAAGTAAGAGGCAGAATTTTTCCTTTTAAAGTAGGTCGTCGATACCAACAAACAGCCTCACCGATCGATTTTCTTAAGCTACTATCGAATGCAAGTATTGTCGTCACAAATTCGTTTCATGGCACAGCTTTTTCAATAATTTTTGAGAAAGATTTTTTTGTATTGGGTGCGCAAAAAGGTGCACATCGCATTTCGAATATACTCGAAAGGCTTGGATTAGAGGAAAGAATGGTTCAAAATCTAAATTTACTGGCCATTCAGCCAATCAATTATGCCGAAATTAACCCAAAAATTAAAGAATGGCAAAACTTATCCCGGCAATTTCTTATAAATGCTATTGAAAAGTAATAGTGTATATGTTTCAAAGTTTAACCTTTAAACTATATAAGTTCTCGCTTCTTCTACTATGCTTTATGTCGATGTACGCATGGTTTCTGTGGAAGCTGAATATTCTCGTTATAGCTCTGGCTTTTATTGCAACTATAATTTTTATTTTGCAAAACAAAGACAAGGTAACCAACTCAGCTGTAATGCTTATTCCCTTGTTTCTATTGCTTATATTTGAGTTGTACACTGTAAGAGACAACGAAGCACAAGCATATTTTTCGGCTATAATAAGAACTTTTGTAATCGGATCTGTTCTTTTTCTTAATCTCGACTCTAAAAAACAACTTCTCAACTTTTTAACCAAAAGTATTGCTATTCTTCTTGCTATTTCTATGTTAGCATGGATAGCGTTTCTGCTTGGAATGCCGCTTCCTCATCACTATATCGAGTATCAACAAGGAAAATATTCCTACGAAAATTATTACTTATTTCTATATAACCTTAACATGCAGGAAATATTTCTTCCTCGTTATTCGGCAATATTTCCTGAGCCCGGTAACCTGGCACTCATAACTACTGTTTTTATTATCGCCAATAAGTTTAATTTTCGTAAATGGCCTGTGATGATTCTTTTTTTAGCCACCCTTTTCTCGTTTTCCTTAGCAGGCTATGTTTTGGTAACATTGTCATTGTTTTTATACTTAATTATCATATCTAAACATTCCATTCGAAACTTTATAATATTTAGTACAGTTATTGTTGCATTTGTTGTTTTTTTTATCAATTTTCAAGACGGTCAAAACCCTGTAAATTTGCTGATTTTTGAGAGACTTAAATTTGAGGATGGTAACATTGCTGGTTACAATCGAACTACCTTTATTTTTGATGAATTTTATAAAAGATTTACACATTCGCTGGATGTTATTTTAGGTATGGGACCAAAAGCTTTTGCAAGTATTTACGGCGCATTTGGAAAGGGTACAGCGGGCTTAAAAGTATTTATTGTTATGCATGGTATTTTGGGACTTTTATTTTTGCTTGCTTTATACAGCACGTTATTTTTCAAATATCCATCCAAACTGGGTTTAATTATGCTTGTTACATACATGCTATGTTTTTATCAAAATACCTATCCATTGGCCGAAATTGTTATTATTCCCTATATATTGAGCTTACCCCTTTTTCTTTTACCTGAAGATAAAAAAGTATGGAAAAAATAAAAATTTTCTACATTACAGCCAATGGGGGCATGTGGGGCGATAATAAAGCCTTGCTTAACCTACTCGATCATCTAGAAAATGTAGAACCCTATATTGTTGTTGGTTCGAAAGGATTATTAATCAACGAACTTGAGCTCCGCTCTATTCCATATTCTTATATTCGCAACTTTCATTGTGTATGGCCACATTTAGCTTCGCTCAGAGATATTTTGTTTTTTGTACCACGATTGTTAAGAACATTGTTTTTTAATTGGTTAGCATATATTAAAATTTCTAAGATTATTCAACATCTAAATCCAGATATTATTCATACAAACATTGGAACGGTTCAACTAGGTTATTTGCTATCCAAAAAATTTAAGCTAAAACATGTATGGCACCTGAGAGAATTTCAAAAAATTGATTTTGGAATGATTCCTTTTCCCTCTTTTACATCGTTTTTAAAAAAACTTAGTTATCAAGGAAATAATATTATTACTGTTTCTAACACCCTTTATCAGTATTTTGGTGCTTTGTCTAACGCCCAAGTTATTTATGATGGTGTTATGCATGCTAAAGAAAAACAAGAAATTATTTATAATAAAGAAAAATTCTTCTTGTTTGTTGGTCGAACTACATTTGCTAAAGGGCTAGATGAAGTTATTAAAACATTTGTACGATTTTGCAATTTTATAACTGATTATAAGTTAATTATTATTGGATCCGGCTCAAGCAAAATAGAAGAAAAGTTCCTGAATTCGTATCTCAAGCAAATTCATGTAAAAGATAAAATTGAATTTTTAGGATATAGGACAGATGCAAATGAGTTTATGAAAAGAGCTTCCGCTACTATTGTTGCTTCCCGAAACGAAGCTCTTGGTTTTGTTACAGTCGAAGCTATAGTAAATGGCTGTTTGGTTATTGGAAAAAATAAGAGCGGTACTGCCGAAATTCTTCAGAATGGCAAGTATGGTTTGATATATAATACCTCTGATGAACTCCTTAAACTAATGATCGAAGTTGCACGAAACCCAGCAGAAAAATATTATCCTTTAATATCAAGCGCTCGTGAATGGGTTTTCGAAAACTTTACCATCGAGAAAAATGTTTATGCTTTACAAAATTTATATTATAAGTTAGTAAACGAAAAAAAGAATTTATAAAACCAAACGCTTTTAAATTTGCCTATGAAAATTATAGCATTTTATTTGCCCCAATATCACGAAATCGAAGAAAACAATCGGTGGTGGGGAAAAGGTTTTACCGAATGGACTAATGTAAAAAAAGCGTCTCCTATCTTTAAAAATCACCATCAGCCACGGGTACCTCTTAACGAAAATTATTACGACTTAACCAATATCGAAACATTACAATGGCAGGCAAATCTTGTCCGGCAATATGGTTTGTTTGGATTATGTTTCTACCATTACTGGTTTAATGGAAAACTTTTGCTAGAAAAACCTGCAGAATTACTACTGCAGCACACCGAAATAAATATGAATTTTTGCTTTTCTTGGGCTAACGAACCTTGGACTCGTACTTGGAGCGGAAAAGGAAACGAAGTACTAATGCCTCAATCGTACGGAGAAGTCGAGGATTGGATACGCCATTTTTATTATTTATTGCCTTTTTTTAAAGACGCTCGATACATTAAAATCAATAATTCGCCACTCTTTCTTATATACAAATCACGTTCTATCCCAGTAGCTAAAGAAATGATGATGAAGTGGAATCAATTGGCCAAAGAGAATGGTTTTGCTGGAATTCATTTTGTCGAGACTATACGCGATAAATATCTCGACAAACGCGATCTTCCCTTTAGGTCGAGAGTAGAATTTGAACCAGGCCGTTCTTTTAATAACAGCTTTCTTTCTCTAAACTTCAAACGTATTCGCAGATTTTTTATTAAATCAATTAACTTATTATTCAACAAACAGCTACCCTATTATTCAATTGTTCCCTATCGTCGTTTGGTAAAACGATCGCTTACGAAGCTTTCGCCTATTGGTACTTTCGGAGGCGTGTTTGTTGGTTGGGATAACACCCCGCGAAGAGGTATCGAAGGGTTAATAGTATCGGAAGCTACTAAAGAAGAATTTAAAAATTATCTTAAAGCGAAAATACAAGTTACTAAAAATCATTATAGAACCGACTTTGTTTTTGTGAATGCCTGGAACGAATGGTGTGAGGGAGCTTATCTTGAACCAGACACTAAAAACAAATTTATATACCTCGAAAGTATTAAAGAAGTATTAGATGAATTAAATTAAAACAATGATTTCGGTTTGTTTAATTTCATACAATGGCGAAAAATACATTGCACAGCAAATCCAATCGATACTGGAGCAGCTGGAGGCAACCGATGAACTTATAATTTCCGACGATGGTTCAAAAGATAAAACTTTGGATATTATCTCCGAATTTAACGATAATCGTATTCGACTCCTGAAACATAAACCATTTGCTAATCCAACTTTCAATATGGAATTTGCATTAAAGCATGCTCAAGGCGACTATATTTTTATGAGTGATCAGGATGATGTATGGTTACCTGGAAAAGTATCGACTATGGTTAAAGCTTTACAGAGTGCCGACTACGTAATATCCGACTGCTATGTGACCGACGAAAATCTTAAAATAATCTACGAAACTCGTTATGTAAAAGAATTGAAAATTAGAAAAAATAAATTTCTTGCCTTGTTTTTCACAACCCCTTACCAGGGAAGTTGTGTTGCATTTCGGCGTAAAATACTAGAAAAAGCTCTACCTTTTCCTACTTTTATTCAGTCGCACGATAGATGGATTGGGAATGTAGCGGCTTTTTTCTATAAAATTACTTTTATTCCAGACAAACTCATGTATTACCGTCGTCATAGTCAGAACACTTCGCAATTTGAAAGCCCAAATCCTTTGTACAAACGAATTTGGTATAGGTTGGGATACATTTGGGGTCTATTGCTGGTTCTTTTAAAAAGATAAATTATGCCAAACTATAGTTTTCTTGAGAGAAAAATAGCAAGTTTCTTAAGAAATTTCCCCTGGATAAAATCGGTTCTCAAAAGGAGCTATCAGATTATTAATTTTATACTTTACAAAAAAAAGTATTCTTACCACACACCCCTGCAAATTGTTTGTTACGAATACGACCATGACGAAACCTTCTTTGGGTACTACGACAAGTCGCCCGAAAATATTACGGGCGAATATGTGATTTTTCACGCCTCCAAATGGCCAACCAATCAATTACCCCATGCAAATCTTCCCATCAAAATTATACTTCAAAACCTGCAGACTAATGATTTTTTTGCCTTCGAAACCTCAGCCTACAACTGGCAACAGGGTTCAAAATTACAATGGATTGACAAGTATCGGTTTATTTTCAATGATTTTGACCCCAAACATCTAAACTTTGTCTCAAAAATCGTCGATGCTCAATCGGCTCAAATAGCTAAAGTCCTTCCCTTTCCCATCTACGATACTTATAAAGAAACAGCATTGTCGCTTAATTTTAGCCGACTTAATTTATTACGCCCCGATTATGGTTACAGAAATATTAAGCTTACAAACTCCCAATTGAATGATGATGCAGATGGAGTTTTTATCGGAAATATGGTTTCTGGTGAATTCGAACTGCTATACAGCTTGAATATGCTTAAAAAAATTGATTATCATCCTAATATGCAGAAATCGCTTCATAAAGTAAATCATATCATGTTTTCACCTTCGGGGAATAAATTTATTTTTCTGCATCGTTATCTATATAAGGGTAGGCGCTACGACCGATTGATGTTAGGATATATCGATGGCAAGACTCCGAAGTTATTAAACCGATATTCGATGGTAAGCCATTGTTTCTGGATAGACGACAACACTATTGTTACCTTTATGGAAGATAGTGAAGGCGACAATTACTACACGGTCGATTGTAATACAGGTAATATCAAACCCTTAAAACTTCCAACCAATTTTGCAGCAGGAGATGGCCATCCTCATATTTTTGATAATAAGCTGATTTTTGACACATACCCCGATAAGGCCCGAATGAAGTTACTTTATCTTTTGAATCTCGATACAACACAACTTTCCTTGCTCGGCGAATTTTTCGAGCCTCTCCAATACCATTTACAAACTCGTTGCGACTTACATCCCAGATGGAATTATCTGGGCAACAGAATCTATATCGATTCAACTCATACCGGTAAACGTCATTTATATGCTCTGAGTTATGAATAATAATATTGCTTGCCTTTTACCTTTATACATAAACGATAACGCCCATTACCTTAAGCTGGCAATCGAAAGCCTCGTCAATCAGCCATGTAAGCTAATTCTTTTATGCGATGGACCAATTAAGGATGAGCATGAAAAAATTTTACAGCAATATAATAGTAAAATCGAAATTCTTCGCTTTTCAACAAATCGAGGCCTGGCTGCTGTCTTAAACGACGGTATTCGGTATGCTCTCGAAAATGGTTTCGAATTTATTGCACGCATGGATGCCGATGATATTGCCTTACCCGATAGGATAGCAAGTCAGTATACATTTCTTACCGCCAATCCTCAAATCGACGTTGTTGGTGGCGCTATTGAAGAAATAGACGAAAACAGTTTGCCAACTGGAAAAATTGTTTCGTACCCTTTGACACACGAAGCATGCTTCAAATTTTTTAGTGCACGCGATCCTCTTGCTCATCCAGCCGTA
>JAOAFU010000121.1 GCA_026416115.1 Bacteroidales bacterium
TGGACAAATCGATTGTTGAGGAACTGACCAACGAATTTGGGATTGAAAATTTGATTCATTTTTTTCGTCAGAAGGCGCAGTCGTTTATTTTGTTGCAAAGGAGGGTTGGTCAATACGATGATTCATTTTTTTCGGATTGTACTTTTGTAGGGAGTTTTGTTACACCTGTCGATCAGCTTGAAATGTTGGTGTTTGCTGCAAGGGTGGGGGTTGATCTTTCGGAGCGTAGTGGTAAGAAGAAGCAGTACGAGTTAGGTAAGAGGGTTTTGAAGAACGAAGCACGGTATGCGGGTGGTTTTTTTATTTTTTACGATGATGGGGGTAATTTTCGTTTTTCGTTGATTTACAGTATACCTCAATTTACTGGGAAGGTGAGCTACAGCAATTACAGGCGATATACCTACTTTGTTTCGCGCACGCAAACCAACAGAACCTTTATCCAGCAGATGAGCGAAGCCGATTTTTCGTCGCTTGATCGTATTATCGAGGCCTTTAGTGTTGAGAAGGTGACGCGTCAGTTTTACCAGGAGGTTGCCTGTTGGTATTTCTGGGCAATGGACAAGGTTCGATTTCCTGACGACTATCGATATGCTGTGGAAGAGGGGAAGGATGTAGAGATTCGCAATTCGACCAATCTTATTCGTTTGCTTACGCGATTGATATTTATATGGTTTTTGAGGGAGAGGGGTTTGGTTCCGAAGGAGCTTTTTAATGCTCAGGATTTGGAGAGGTTGGTGAAAGATTTTTACACGTCGAAGAGGTCGTCCAATTATTATAATGCTATTTTGCAGAATCTTTTTTTTGGTACGTTAAATCAGAGGATGGGCGAGCGGAGGTTTGTGGAGGAGGGTGATTTTACGGTTAATCGGAAGGAGTTTGGGGTGAAGAATTTGTATCGATATGCGGATATGTTTTTGGTTAGTCGGGAGGAGGTGAAAGCTTTGTTTGCTGGGGTACCTTTTCTCAATGGTGGGTTGTTTGAGTGTTTGGACAAGGAGGGGGAGAACGGGAAGGTGGTGTACATTGATGGTTTTTCGCGGAATGAGAAGAAACGTGCTATAGTTCCCGATTTTCTTTTTTTTCAGTGCGACGAAGAGAAAGTTAACCTTACGGCCTATAAGATGGGTCAGGGCAAAACCGTACGGGGGCTGATAGAGATACTTCGCAGCTACAATTTTACGGTCGACGAGGCCTCGCCTGTTGACCAGGAGGTGGCGCTTGATCCTGAGATGTTGGGTAAGGTATTTGAGGAGTTGTTGGCGTCGTACAATCCGGAGACGGCCGATACGGCTCGTAAAGCCACGGGTAGCTTTTACACCCCGCGCGAGATTGTCGATTACATGGTACGTCAGTCGCTATTGCAATACTTTAAAACAAAAACTCAACTCGACGAGTCGACCCTCGAACATCTGCTTACGTATACCGACGACTTGCCCCAGGGGCTGAGCGAAGAGGAGAAAGGGCAGCTAATCGGACTGATCGACCAAATCAAGATACTCGACCCAGCCTGTGGTTCGGGAGCTTTCCCTATGGGTATATTGCACCAGTTGGTGTTTTTGCTGCAAAAACTCGACCCCGAGAACAAACATTGGTACGAGCTACAATACAACAAGGCCCTTGCCGAGACAAAAGAAGCTTTTAAACATACCGACAAGAACGAGCGCGAGGGTCTGCTTAAAATGATCAACGACTCGTTCGACGAAAAAATAAACTACCCCGACTATGCCCGCAAGCTGTACCTGATCGAAAACTGTATTTACGGTATCGACATACAGCCCATTGCTGTTCAGATAAGCAAGCTGCGTTTTTTCATATCGTTGGTGCTTGATCAGAAGGTTGATTTCACGAAAGAGAACTATGGCATACGGCCTTTGCCTAATCTTGAGACGAAGTTTGTGGCGGCGAATACGTTGATTGGGTTAGGTGGTTCGCGGGGTCAGCTTCGGAATTACGAGGTTGAGGAGCTTGAGGCGAGGCTTAAGGAGATGCGTCATCGGTATTTTACTGCGACCAGTCGTCCTCAGAAGCTAAGGTGTCAGGAGGAAGATAAGCGGGTGAGGGAGCAGATAGCTCGGTTGTTGGTACGCGACGGCTGGCCCGACGAGGTTGCTCAGCTTGTTGCTGCTTTCGATCCTTACGATCCGAATGCTTCGGCTTCGTGGTTCGATCCCGAATGGATGTTTGGCATCACCGATGGTTTCGACATCGTTATTGGGAATCCGCCGTATATACAATTGCAAAAAGATGGCGGGCGACTGGCAAAGCTATACGAAAAAGAGAACTACCAGACTTTTGCTCGAACAGGTGATATTTATACGCTTTTTTACGAAAAGGGGGTGCAATTGCTCAAACCGGGAGGTATTTTGTGTTATATTACATCCAACAAATGGATGCGGGCGGGATATGGCGAGAAGCTGAGAAGCTTTTTTACCAAATACAATCCGTTGTTGCTTATCGACTTAGGGCCTGATGTTTTCGAAAATGCTACGGTAGATACGAATATTTTGATCATCCAGAAGGATAAGCCTCCAAGAGGTGACGCTGGCGTTGATGCTGTTGGGGATTCTGGCGGGGAGGCTCAAGGTTCCATGAATTTTCGGCTCAGGGCAGTGACTTTGCAAAAGCAAGCGGGAAAGGTAGACATCGAAGCACAGGTGAAACAGCATGGGGTGCTGATCGAGAAACTTTCGAAAGACGCCTGGTTCATAGGCCTGTCTCTTATACACATCTGACGCTGCCGACGA
>JAOAFU010000133.1 GCA_026416115.1 Bacteroidales bacterium
GTTGACGGTAAGTCCCTTATCGGGAAAAGGAAATGCTACGATAATGGTTAAGACAAATTCAACAATGACCGTTTCCAGAGCCAGAACCATGACCCTTACCATAACGGGTAACTACACTAAGTCTCAAAAAATTAAAATTACGCAGGAGGGTATACCTTGTAGCGAAAATGATGAATTATTTTGCGAAGTGCCTGGATGTCAGCTAACCACTTTACCTACATACAACGAATTGACCTCGAATACCTATCTGCCCGATCCGTTTACCTTTCTCGATGGTTCGAAAGTAACTACTAAAGCCGATTGGACATGTCGTAGGGCAGAGATAGCTGCATTGGCTCAAAAATTTGAGTTTGGCAATAAACCTTGTACACCCTATTCGGCAACAACGGCTTCGTTTAATAGTTCCTCCAAGACGCTAACAGTAACGGTGGCACTGAATGGTAAGTCTATCTCGTTCGATTGTACGATTTCGTATCCTTCTGTTGGAAGCGCCCCATATCCCGCTATTATTGGGATAGGTTTTTCATTTTTAAACAATACAGAGCTATCGAATATGGGAGTAGCTATTATTAATTTTCCTTGCGACCAGATAGCGGAGCAGCAAAGTACGGGTTCGAGAGGAAAGGGTAAGTTTTACGATTTATACTGTAGTAATCATTCGGCAGGTGCTCTTATGGCATGGGCGTGGGGGGTTAGTCGTTTAATTGACGCCTTGGAAAAAACGCCTGAAGCGGGTATTGATCCTACACGTTTGGGAGTAACCGGTTGTTCGCGATATGGAAAAGGTGCACTTGTGGCAGGTGCCTTCGACGAACGAATAAAGCTAACAATACCTCAGGAATCGGGATCGGGAGGAGCTGCCAGCTGGAGAGTTTCCGATGCGCAAAAGGCTGCTGGACAAAATGTGCAAACCCTTTCGCAAATTGTGACCGAAAATTGTTGGTTCCGCGCCGACTTTGGTCAATTCAGCACTACAGCAAACAAACTTCCTTTCGATCACCATATGATTTTGGCGCTTTGCGCTCCCAGAGCCTTGTTGGTAATTGAAAATACCTGGATGGAGTGGTTGGGTAATCTGAGTACATGGACTACTGCAAATGCGGCACACTACGTATGGGAAGCCCTCGGAATACCCGATTATATGGGATTTTCGCAGGCAGGGCATTCCGATCATTGTCGTTTCCCCGACTCGCAAATACCAGAACTTAAGGCTTATGTGAATAAGTTCCTTATTGGAACTGGTAACGATGATACCAATCTGATGAAAACCGATGGAAATCTCACATTTGATAAGAACAGATGGATAAACTGGAGTGTTCCAAATCTACCCTAATTTTTACCTGACCTATTCTTTCTTTAGAGGCTGCCCTATTTTGAAGGCAGCCTCTTGTTATTTTGTAATTTTTCCAACAATATTTTTCAGTATTTGTTACAAAAAACTTCAGGACAAATATTTAATCAATACATTACAAAAATGAATATTCGCACTAACTTTGCCGATAAAACGGAGAATGCCTTGTCAGAGAGTTTATTACAACCCTATATAGGTCGGAAGGTAGCTTTTCATACCCTTGGTTGCAAGCTAAATTTTGCCGAATCGGCTATGATTATGCAAAAATTTAGGGATAAAGGGTACCGTACGGTTGATTTCGACGAAGAGGCCGATGTTTACATTATTAATACCTGTTCGGTGACCCATGTAGCCGATAAAAAATGCCGTCAAGCCATAAAAAAAGCAGCACAGCGTGGTGCACGCGTGGTGGTGATGGGTTGTTATGCACAGCTAAAACCTGAGGAAATTGCCGCGATCGAAGGCGTAAACCTGGTGTTGGGTACCAGCGAAAAATTTCGTGTCATCGAACATGTCGAAGCGCTTTTCTCGGGAAATACATCGAAAATTCATTCGTGCGATATTTTCGACGTTGAGTCGTTCGACGCATCGTACTCTATAACCGAACGTACCCGAGCTTTTCTTAAAGTACAGGATGGGTGTAACTACAACTGTACCTATTGTACAATACCGTTAGCCCGGGGAATCAGTCGGAATACCTCTGTGAGTCAAATTGTAAAACAGGCCCAAATAATAGCCTCCAAAGGAGTAAAAGAAATTGTACTTACGGGGGTTAATATTGGTGACTTTGGCCATTCAACTGGCGAATCATTTTTCCAACTTATTCAAGCGCTTGATCAGGTTGATGGGATTGAGCGTTTCCGTATTTCGTCTATCGAACCAAACTTGCTCTCCGACGAGATAATAGATTTTGTGGCCGAATCGCAACGGTTTGTCCCCCATTTTCATATCCCTCTCCAATCGGGCTCAAATCAGATTCTGGCCGCAATGGGGCGTCGATATAAAAGAGAAGTTTTTGAATCGAGAATAAAATATATCAGGCAGGTACTGCCTTTTGCCGGTATTGGCGCCGATGTAATTGTAGGTTTTCCTGGCGAAACCGACGAACTTTTTGACGAAACCTATCAATTTATTCAAAATCTCGATTTGACTTACTTGCATGTTTTTCCTTTTTCCGATCGACCCAATACTAAGGCTTTTGAAATGAAAGGCAAAGTAAATCCTAAAATAAAGGAGAGAAGAAGTAAGTTGCTCATCGAGCTATCGAACGAGAAAAGAAAAAAATTCTATAGGTTGAATACGGGCAGAAAGGAAAAAGTTATTTTTGAAGCACGAATCCGTCAACATCATATGTATGGTTTTACAACTAATTACATAAAGGTTGAAGCGCCTTACGATAGCAGATTGATTGGTAACATCAGCCTGGTTGAAATTGGTGAAATGTCGGATAATGAAAGTTGTAAGGTTAAAATTTTGTAAACAAAGCATGATATGGATTTAGCGGGCATGTGCCAGCAGGTGTGTGAGCTGGCTTCCGAAACTGGAAAGTGGATTAGACACGAAGCCGAAACGATGGGAAGCGATAAAGTAGAAGTAAAAGGTGTAAACAACTTTGTCACTTATGTAGATAAAACATCCGAAAAAAAACTGGTGGAAGGACTAAGAAATATATTACCCGAAGCTGGTTTTATTACCGAAGAGGGTACCGCTACCGATAAGGGACAACTACAATGGATTATCGATCCGCTCGACGGAACAACCAACTTCATCCACAAAGTACCGCCTTACTCTATAAGTATCGGACTGGCCGATGAAACAAACGAAATATTATTAGGTGTTGTCTACGAAATTGTGTCGGGCGAGTGTTTTTATGCATGGAAAAATGGCGGGGCATATCTTAACGGAAAGCCTATACGTGTATCAGATACCGACTCGGTAAACAATGCTCTTATTGCTACGGGTTTCCCCTATACAGCCTTTCACAGGATGGATGGGTTCATGAAGTCGCTCAGCCATTTCTTTATTCATTCGCATGGTGTTCGCAGACTCGGTTCGGCTGCCGTCGATATGGCTTATGTTGCCTGTGGTCGTTTCGATGTATTTTACGAGTATAACCTTAATCCTTGGGATGTAGCTGCTGGTATTGTTTTGGTCAAAGAAGCCGGAGGAAAAATTAGCGATTTTAAGGGAGGAAAAAATTTTCTTTTCGGTATGGAGATGATTGCTTCAAATGGCAAAATTCATGATAACTTTGTAGCTACTTTAAAGCAGTTTCTTTGATGCATTTAATTGGTTTTCTTTTATCGTATCCGATCTTGTGGTTTTTCTCGCTCCTTCCTTTGCGTGTATTATACTTTATTTCCGACTATCTACTCTTTCCACTTATATTTCACTTGGTTCGTTATAGGAAAAAAGTTGTTCTCGATAATCTTCGAAAAGCTTTTCCTGAAAAAGATGACAAAGAAATTCAACAGATTGCAAGACGTTTTTACCATTATTTTTGTGACTTACTGGTCGAAACTATCAAACTTTTGCACATATCAGAAAAAGAATATAAGCGGAGAATAAGTTTTAAGAATAGGGAAGTAATAGACGAGCTTTATCAGAAAGGCTATAATATAATAGCTGTAACTGGTCATTACGGTAATTGGGAATGGTTAAGCGGTGTATCCAATGCTACACCTTACCAGAATATGTCGCTTTATAAACCACTGAGCAATAAATACTTCGAGAGAGTTATGACCCGTATACGTACGCGTTTTGGTGCCCATCTTGTCCCCATTAACGAAACCATGAGAAGGATGGTATCCTATCGTCAACAGGGTACTCGGGTTCTTTCTTGTTTTATTGCCGATCAAACCCCTTTACCATCACACATCCAATACTGGACTAAATTTCTTAATCAAGACACCCCCATGTATCTGGGTGCAGAAAAGTTGGCAAAAGCTTTTCATCAGGCAGTAATTTTTCTTAAAATACTTCGTACAAAACGTGGTTATTATGAGATTGAAGTGATAAAACTTTATGAAGATGTTAGCAAGGTAAACGATCACGAAATTACCGAGTCGCATGTGCGCGAACTTGAAAAATTAATAAAAGATAAGCCCGAATTTTGGCTTTGGACCCACCGACGTTGGAAACACAAAAAACCTGCCGATGGCTAAAGTCAGTATAGTAATATTAAATTGGAATGGTGCCCAATTTTTGCAGCGCTTTTTGCCCTCTCTGCTATCCAATACTTCATATCCCGAAACAGAAGTAGTGGTTGCCGACAATGCATCGACCGACGATTCTGTAAGTATAATTCAACAATTTTTTCCACAAATTAAAATTATTCAGCTCGATCGGAACTATGGCTTTGCCGGGGGATATAATCGTGCGCTTGCTCAAATCGATGCTGAGTATTTTGTAATTTTAAATAGCGATGTCGAAGTAACTCCTGGCTGGATTGAACCTTTGATCGATTTTCTTGAGCAACATCCTGATGCTGCGGCGGTAATGCCTAAAATACGTTCATGGTACAATCGCGGATGCTTCGAACATGCAGGAGCAGCTGGCGGATATATCGACTACTTAGGATACCCGTTTTGCCGTGGAAGAATATTCGATCATCTTGAGACAGATATAGGTCAGTACGACAGCGTTGCCGAAGTTTTTTGGGTAACTGGCGCTTGTATGATGATACGTGCTAATGTTTTCAAAACATGTGGTGGATTCGATGACGCTTTTTTTGCTCACATGGAAGAAATAGATCTTTGTTGGCGTATCCATTGGAAAGGCTATAAAATGTTTTGTGTGCCCTCTTCTTTAGTTTTTCATGTCGGTGGTGGTGCCTTACCGGCCGAAAACCCTTTTAAAATTTACCTTAATTTTCGAAATAATCTTTTTTTATTGACAAAAAATCTTGAATCGCGAAAGTTGGCGACAATACTTTGTAAACGTTTTTTACTCGATTATATAGCTGCTCTAATGTTTATGGTTCAAGGTAAATTTTCCTTTTTTCTTTCAGTAATAAAAGCTCATTTTCATTTCATATTATCCTGTAAGAAACTATTGCGGTTCAGGAACAACCATTCTTATCTTTCGGGTAAGTTTAATGCACATCATCTCATTTTCCACAAAAGTTTGGTTTGGCATTTTTTTGTCAAAAAAAGAAAAAAATTCTCCGACATCTTCCACTATTCCAAGTAACAACCTGATGCTTTCTATTTGGTAAATTGAATTGGTTACAATACCTCATTTTCATCTAAATTTCTCCATTATTTTTATCACTTTTTCTACTTGGTTAACGTAAAAAAGTAATATCATTACAACAGTTTTTGAATGTGAGAATAATGAATTACTTCCGTTATTTGCTTTTCACCGGTTTGATAGGATGGGGGCATGAGTTTGTTTTTTCGCAGGTAAAGATCAATGAAATATTTTTAACCAATGGTTCGGCCGACATGGTTACTCCCGACTACAACTATGTTAACTGGGTCGAACTGTATAACCCGGGAAATACAACTGTTAGGATGACGGATTATTATTTATCCGACGATTCAACCAATCTTCGCAAGTGGGCAATTCCCTCAACTTCTATTGCAGCAGGTGGATTTTTGGTCATATTTGTCGATGGGAATAATACAGGATACCATACAAATTTTAAGCCCGACCCCGACAGAGGGGTATTGTGGTTGAGTCGATTTAGTGGTAAAGTAATCGATCGAGTGGCTTATGGTCGACAGGCTTACAATATTTCTTTTGGACGATATCCCGACGGAAACGAGCATTTTTGTTATTTTCTGAATCCCAGTCGGAAAAGCGCTAACTCTTCTGATACCGTTCATGGACAAGCTTTGCCACCTCTATTTAGTCAAAAGAGTGGTTTTTATACATCGACTTTTTTTGTCGAGATTACCAATCTTACTGCAGGTGGTACAGTATATTACACGACCGACGGTTCGGAACCTACCGAAAAGTCTAATGTATACACTTCGTCTATTAAAATTTCTGTAAACACAGTTTTGCGGGCCCGATGTTTTGCTAAGGGGAAGGCCCCAAGTACCATTACCACAGCATCCTATTTTCTACAGCGCAAGCCGCAGATGGCGGTAGTTTCGCTTGCCACTGCACCAGCCAATCTCAACGATAACCGTATTGGTATTTACGTGGTTGGGACCAATGGGATAGATGGTAACTGCTACGGTAAAGCAAATTGGAATCGCGATTGGGAGCGACCGGCTAATTTCGAGTTTTTCGATAAAAATTTGGAGTTACAGCTTAATCAGAACACGGGCGTTGAAATAGCCGGAGCTTGTAGCCGTACCCAGCCCCAGAAATCTCTGCATATTACTGCTAGGGGTAAATACGGAAAAGGAAGGTTCGATTATAAATTTTTTAACGATCGAAGCTTCACCAATTTTAACTCTATCTTTTTGCGTAACGGTGGTAACGATATCGATAACACAATTTTCCGCGATGCCATGTTTCAAAAGCTAACCGATCGGACCATGAATCTCGATCATCAGTCGTTCGAACCCGCAGTGTTATTTATCAATGGACAGTACTATGGTATACAAACCCTTTACGAACGTTCGGGAACCGATCTTGTCGAAGCCAAGTATGGGTTGACAAGAGAACAGATCGATATGGTCGATGTATGGGGAAATGCGATTGCTGGCTCTTCGGCCGATTATTTGAACCTAATGGATTACATCTATCCACGCAACTTAAGCAACCCCGATTTTTACAAATATGTTGCCGATCGTATCGATATGGATGAATACATTGATTATTTAATTTTTCAGATTTTTATTGGAAATCACGATTGGCCGGGAAATAACACTAAAATATGGAAAAAACGTGGTTCGTCGGGCAAATGGCGTTGGATCGTTTTCGATACCGATTTTGGCTTTGGTTTGTATAGCAGTATTTATGACGAGACAGTACCTTTAGTGTTCGATTCAACCCGTGCAGCCGATTGGCCAAATCCGCTTTGGTCGACTCGATTGCCCCGCCGTCTTATCGAGAACCCACAATTCCGTCGAACCTTTATTAATCGGTTTTTTACTCACATCTATACTACTTTCGACCCCAATCTTGTTATCAAAACTATCGATAGCATAGCTGCACTATATCAGCCTGAGATGCCTTATCACTGCAATCGTTGGGGTAAAAACTATAACGCATGGCTTTCGAATGTTGATAATCTTCGAAATGCTGCTCGTCAACGTCCTGCCATTGTTATCAATCAGCTTACCCAATGGTTTGGGCTCGATAATCCCGTTTCAGTATCATACCACAACATAGGCAACATTAGGGGACGAATTGCAATCGACCAAGTAATATCGTACGATACGGTTTTTAACGGAGCTTTTCCAAAAGGATCTATACTAAATATCCGATTTGAACCTCCTTTGGGGTATAAATTTAAACGTGCTTTCAAAAGAGGCCAGCAAATCGATGTTCCTGTGGTACTTCTTCCAACCGGGTCGGTTTGGAAATATTGGGATAAGGGCGAAGTTACGGATGATAAATGGAAATCTCCTGTTTTCGACGATACTGGTTGGAGCGAAGGTAAAGCTGAGCTGGGTTATGGTGATGGTGACGAAAAGACCACATTGTCTTATGGACCCGATGTAAACAATAAATATCCTACCTATTATTTTCGAAATAAATTTACTTACGATACTACCTTGCAATTGAATTCGCTAAAAATGAGAATAAAATACGACGACGGTGCTGTAGTGTATATTAATGGAATTCGACGATTTGTAATAAATTTTTCTTCCGATAGCGTCACGTATAGCACCTATGCTAACGGAGCTCCCGACGAGAACGCATATTTCGAATTTGACATCGACGCCAGCTGGCTTGTACAAGGAACAAATACGCTTGCAGTGGAAATACACCAGAGCAATCCAACAAGTTCCGATATTAGTTTCGATTTAGAAGTAAAAGGCAATTCTAAAACTGGTTTTTCCTCTATACAACCTATTTCTAAGCAGCAGTTTATCGATACTATCAATAGTGCCATAGAATATTGGGCCGAATACGAACCTTCAACTCAACTCCCCTCTTTAGTAATTAACGAAATATGTGAAAATAATACTCTCTATGCCGATGAAATGGGTAACCTCGATCCATGGATAGAATTATTCAATAGTAGTAGTGACACACTCACACTTACTAATTTTTATTTTACCGATTCACTCGAAAAACCTAATAAATATCAGATTTCGAGATGGTTTGAAAAAGATGTTCGTATTCCGCCTCGAAAATATTTCATTTTGTGGGCCGATGCCGAACCTTGGCAGGGACCTACTCATCTTCCCTTTAAAATTGAAGCAGGACAGACATTTGCCGTATTTCACCGCACAGGGAGCACGCTTAGAAAGATAGATCAGGTAAACCTTTTGAAGCAATATGGTCCCTACTCAATAGCTCGTTATCCCAATTTAAAAGGCGATTTCAAGGAAAATTGTTCGCCAACACCTTTATCGGCCAACACTTTTTGTGATGAACATCTTAGTTCTAATAGCATCGAAAATTCGTCCAAAGCCAAGGTGTGGTTTGTTCATAATACTAATATGCTTAATATTGCTTTACCAAAATACGATTCGCAAGCTGAATTTCAGATTTTTGATCTGCAGGGTAGGTTAGTTGCCAAAAGCAAAATAGGCGGAAACCAGGCATCTTACCCAACAAATGGCATGAAAACTGGTGTATATCTTATTCGGTTGAAGTATAACAATTGTTCGCAGGCCGAAAAAATCGTTATCTGGTAGAAATTTTTTTTCATGTCAGGGTTTTGTACCTTTGCAAATTCAAAAATTTGGGCAAATTTCATGAAAACGCAATTTTGGAAAAATTCGTTGGTAGGGTTAAGAGGGGTGTTTTTTTTGTCCTTAATATTAATAGTCCGTCCTGGTATTTCGAGCGAGAGTCTAACTACATACTCAGTAAATGCCATTACTATTCCACCAGTTTTAAGCTTTGCAGGCGAAAATGTCCCGTTGGAATATTTCGATGTTCGAGAATCGCTCGACAGAGAGATACAGGTTAATACCTATTTTCATTCTCAAACCATATTGCTTATTAAACGAGCAGCACGATTTTTTCCCGAAATAGAAAAAATCCTCAAGCAGGAGAACATACCCGACGATTTTAAATATCTTGCAGCTATTGAAAGTGGTTTACAGAATGTTGTATCACCATCAAAAGCGGCCGGATTTTGGCAATTTTTAAAAAAGACCGCTACCGAATATGGTCTCGAAGTGAACGATGACGTAGATGAAAGATATCATCTCGAAAAAGCTACTCGTGCAGCTTGTCAATACCTTAGAACAGCATATAATGAGTTTGGGAGCTGGACACTAGCGGCTGCTGCGTATAATGCCGGAATTAATGCGATTCGGCAGGCAATTCTTCTGCAAGGACAGCGTTCGTATTATGATTTGTTGCTAAACGAAGAAACCGCTCGATATGTATATCGCATCTTAGCAGTAAAACTTATTTTAAACAACCCTTCGCGTTATGGTTTTAATATCGACTCGTCCGAGCTATACCAACCTCTTCCTTACATAGAGATGCGGATTGATACAACTATTAATGATTTAAGTGAGTTTGCTCGCAAACAAGGCTCAAACCTTAAACTTCTTGTATTGCTAAACCCGTGGCTAAGAAGTAACACTCTTAAACCTGCTGGGCAGAAGAGCTACATTTTAAGAATTATGAACAACGAACAAAGGAAGTTGTTTGAAAAGAAAGAGTTTATTCAACCATGAGCGAGCAGAAAATTTCAGAGGCCTATATAGAAGACCCAGAGCATATTCGGGTTTATGGAGCGAGAGAGCATAACTTAAAGAATATCGATGTAACCATGCCCCGCAACTCGTTAGTTGTAATTACGGGATTAAGCGGAAGTGGTAAATCTTCGCTCGCTTTCGATACGATCTATAATGAGGGACAGCGGCGTTACATGGATACTATGTCGGCCTATGCCCGTCAGTTTGTTGGAGGGCTCGAACGTCCCGATGTCGACAAAATTACAGGACTTAGTCCGGTGATTTCCATCGAACAGAAAACAACCAATAAAAATCCTCGTTCGACCGTTGGTACTATTACCGAAATATACGACTACCTTCGATTACTTTTTGCTCGGACTTCGGTAGCATATTCTTACCACACCGGCGAACCTATGATCCGTTACACCGAAGAGCAAATCATTCAGCTTGTTGCCGAACAATATGCTGGGAAGAAAATCATGATACTCTCGCCCGTAGTAAAGGGACGAAAAGGACACTATAAGGAGCTCTTCGAACAAATCAGGAAAAAGGGCTTTCTTCATGTTCGTGTAGACGGTGAGATTAAAGAAACACTCCCCGGGCTAAAGGTCGATAGGTATAAAACACACGATATTGAAATAGTCGTTGATAAGTTAACGGTTACCGAAGACGCTCTCAAAAGACTCAAGGAGTCGACACAAACAGCTATGAAGCATGGAAAAGATGTGATGCTTGTGTTTGATGTAGAAACCAACCAGGTAAGGTATTTCAGCAAAAGGCTTATGTGTCCGACTACAGGTTTATCGTACAACGAACCGGCACCTCATACTTTTTCGTTCAATTCGCCCCATGGGGCTTGTCATAAATGTAACGGACTTGGTTATATTTATGTGCCCGATCAAAAGAAGCTTTTTCCCAACCCAAATCTTTCTATTCGTAAAGGAGGAATAGCCCCACTGGGTACTTATAAGCATTCTTTAATTTTCCATCAACTGGCTGCGCTTGGAGCAAAATATGGTTTCAGCCTCGATACCCCTATTAAAGATATTTCGGAAGAGGCACTCAGTATTATTCTCAATGGCATCGACGAGCCACTTAGGTTGCCTCCTGTTTATGGCGATTATGGAGGATACATGGTAACCTTCGAAGGATTGGTAGCTTATCTTCAACGCCTCAACGAATCGGAAGACAAAGAGAAGAAAAATGAAGAGATATACTTCACACAAACTATTTGTCCCCAATGTAAGGGTCAACGTCTCAATATAGAAGCTTTACACTTTAAAATTGATAATAAAAATATTGCCGAAGTTTCGGCGATGGATATCGAAACTTTAGCAAAGTGGATCGATGAGCTCGAAGATAAACTTACAGCGAAGCAAATGACAATAGCTTCGGAGATTTTGAAAGAAATTAGAAGTAAAGTTAGCTTTTTGCTTAATGTAGGTTTAGGTTATTTATCGCTCGACCGAGCTGCGTCTACATTATCGGGAGGAGAAAGTCAGCGTATTCGTTTAGCCACCCAAATAGGTTCACAGCTTGTAAATGTTTTGTATATCCTCGACGAGCCGAGTATAGGTTTACATCCACGCGATAACCATCGTCTTATAAATTCTCTAAAAAGCCTGCGTGATGCCGGTAATTCGGTAATTGTAGTTGAACATGATAAAGAAATGATGGAGGCTGCCGATTTTATTATCGATATGGGGCCTCATGCTGGTCGGCACGGTGGAGAAGTAGTCGCTTGCGGTAAACTCGATTCGATTGCCAAAGGAAAGTCATATACAGCCATGTATTTAAGTGGGAAAAAGACTATACCCGTACCCACAACCCGTCGTAAAGGAAATGGCAATACATTGATTCTCAAAGGTGCAAGGGGAAATAATTTAAAAAATATTGAAGTTACTTTTCCTTTAGGAACATTTATTTGTGTAACTGGTGTTTCGGGAAGTGGCAAATCGACCCTAATAAACGAAACTTTGTATCCTATACTTGCTTCCCGTTTACATAGAGCTCTTACTACGCCTCTACCATACGATCAAATTCAAGGCATTGAGCATATCGATAAGGTAATTGATGTAGACCAACAACCTATTGGACGAACGCCCCGATCCAATCCTGCTACCTATACAGGATTATTTACCGATATTCGTAAACTTTTTGAACAAACACCCGACGCCAAAATAAGGGGATACGGTGCAGGACGTTTTTCGTTCAACGTAAAGGGTGGACGATGCGAAACATGCAAAGGGGCAGGTGTAGAAACCATTGAAATGAATTTTCTTCCCAATGTGTACGTTCCATGTAAAACATGCAACGGTAAACGTTATAATCGAGAAACATTGGAAGTTAAATACAAGGGTGAATCCATTGGCGATGTGCTCGATATGACCATTAATCAGGCAGTCGATTTTTTCAGCCATATCCCGTCGATTCACAGGAAATTACACACTCTTCAGCGTGTAGGGCTGGGCTATCTTACTCTTGGTCAACCTTCTACGACTTTATCGGGAGGTGAGTCGCAACGACTTAAATTGGCTTCCGAACTTGCTCGCAAAGATACTGGACGAACCCTATATATCCTCGATGAACCTACTACAGGCTTACATTTCGAAGATATAAGAATACTGCTCGAAGTTCTTAACCAGCTCGTCGATAAAGGGAATACCGTGATTGTAATTGAACACAATCTTGATGTTATAAAAGTTGCCGATTACCTAATCGACCTCGGACCTGAAGGTGGAGAAAAAGGAGGTCATCTTGTTATAACAGGTACACCCGAGGAAGTTGTAAGATCGAGAAAAGGATATACCGCTAAATTTCTTGCTCATGAGATAAAGCTGTAAAACCATTTTGTGTATTAATTAGCTGTACAGAAAATTAATACACAAACATTGTTTTCTAATTTTTTTAGCTCGATACAGTCGCAGTTGCCAATATGAAGTTATACGTACTATTTGCCTTGTATAATTTATGAGCATCCTGTGTCTGTTTTTTATAAGTGTATCTTTGTATTATTTTTCATAACTTTGCATATATTTTTTAAAAACCAATCGAATGGAAAGGGTAAAAGTCCTTTACATTGCTCAGGAGATCACCCCTTACCTACCTGAAACTGAAATGTCGGTAATTGGGCGTTACCTGCCACAGGGCATACAGGAACGGGGACGCGAAATTCGAACTTTTATGCCACGCTTTGGGTGCATCAATGAGCGGCGTAATCAGCTTCACGAGGTTATACGCCTTTCGGGTATGAACCTTATTATCAATGACACCGATCATCCATTAATCATAAAGGTAGCTTCGATTCAGTCGGCTCGAATGCAAATCTATTTTATCGACAACGAAGACTTTTTTCAGCGTAAAGCAACGGTAACCGACGAAAACGGAAATCTTTTTCCCGATACCGACGAACGTATCATATTTTTTGCCCGGGGAGTACTCGAAACCGTAAAAAAACTACGTTGGGCACCCGATATCGTCCATTGTCACGGATGGTTTTGTTCGATTGTGCCTATATATCTTAAAAAAGCCTATCACGAAGATCCTTTCTTTGCCCATTCCAAAGTAATATTCTCAATTTACAATAATAGTTTCGATGGGATGATCAATCCGCAATTGGCCGAAAAAGTGCTGTTTGAAGAAATTGAACCCGATGATGTTTTATTATTAAAAGAACCAACCTATAATAATCTTACCAAATTTGCCGTTCAATACTCGGATGGAATAATTTTTGGAAGTAATGATATTAATAAAGAAATAACCGATTTTGTCAAAAACTCGGGTAAACCGTTTTTACCATACCAAACTTTAGAAACGTATATTGATGAGTATTCGAAATTTTATGATCAGCTGCTTGAGAAATAAGCAAACTTTCTCTTTGATATTAGTCTTCTTCTTGTTTAGTTCAGCTTTATTCATAGTATCGTGCGACGAAGATCCGACCGACTTGGGTATTGAGTTATTACCCCCTTCCGATAGGATGCCTGCTTATTATATCGATACTGTAGAGGTAACGATGACCCCATTTACAACCCCTTTTTATTATGCAAGCTTGAACAATCCATTTTTGGGTGTAGCAACCGATCCAGTTTATGGAAAACTTCTTGCCGTTTTTGCTAGCGATATCTATTTCCCCTACGCTTACGATACTGCTACTTGGGGGAAAAGGAAAATTATCGATTCTGTAAAACTCTCACTTTATTTCGATTCGGTGGTATATCATAATCCCAATCCAGCAAATCCACTCGATCATTCTTTCAAACTCGCATTTTATCCGCTTACCAAACCAATCGATAAAGATTCGGATTATACTTCGATCACTAAACCTGCCGAATTTGTATCGGGTGCCTCATTGCTGGCTGTTAAACAATTCGATTATCCTGTAAAAAATCAAGTTTCATTCTATTTTCCCGATAACACCCTTTCCTACTTTCAGCAATATCTCAATCTCGACTCTACTCAGGTTCGATCCGATACCCTACGTCACGAAAAAGGTGTTTATGGCTTGATGTTTTATCCTCAATATATTAATAACGATATCATTTATCGACTTCGAACGGGCGATACGCTCACATATATCGAATTTACTTATCATACCGAAGGTGATAATACTCTTTACAAGATTAGAGGCTATTTTTATAACTATTACCACGACGAACACACCTCTTATGGGTATAACAACGGAGGTATTAGCTTTATCAGTTGGGATCATTCGAAGGCTAAAGTAAAAACCAGGCTTAACGGTTTGGCTGGCGATAGCCTGATATACATTTTAGCAGAGAGTCCGTTGAGAGCTAAAATTAATTTTAGTGGCCTAAATGCGCTCATAAAACCCAATTTTTACAATGTTATCAAAGCCGACCTTTATGTAGCATACGATGATTATTTCTTTACTGCCTCTTCAAATCAAACTTATACTTCAAAATTGAAAGATATTGACCTGAAAATATTGGCCGGAGTCGACTCATTTACTTCCTATACCAATGTATTTGGATCTCCTCTGTATAGTGCTACTATCGATACCTCAAGAAAATCCTATCTGCTCGATGTTACCGACTACATCAACAAACGTTTAAATAATGCTACCACTGTCGAGGAGCTTTATTTTTTCCCAACTTACCGTTATAGTGTGCAGTCGGCCTTTTTAAAAAATAGGCTCAAGCTAAAAATCAAATACATAAAACGTTAAGCCATGTGTGGAATTGTCGGATATATTGGCAATAAAGAAGCGTATCCCATACTTATTAACGGGCTCAAACGACTCGAGTATCGGGGTTATGATTCTGCCGGAATAGCTATTTACAATGGCGAAACGGCTATATATAAATGCAAAGGAAAAGTTAGCGATCTCGAGCATTATACTTCGAAAAAATCGCTTGTGGGTTTTGTCGGTATGGGTCACACGCGTTGGGCTACACATGGCGAACCTAACGATATTAATGCGCACCCTCACCAGTCGATGTATGGGAAGTTTATTCTTATTCATAATGGTATTATCGAAAATTATTCGCAATTAAAGAAAATTCTCGAGGAGAAGGGTTATCGATTCAAAGGAGAAACCGATTCGGAGGTTCTGGTTAATTTTATTGAATATATCTATTTACAAGGAAAAACGACTGCCGAAATTGCCGTTAGAGCCGCTTTATCTAAAGTTATTGGGGCCTATGGTTTGGTTATCATGTGTAGTGACGAGCCCGAACAGCTTATTGCTGCTCGTAAAGGTAGTCCACTGGTGATTGGTGTAGGCGATGGAGAATATTTTATTGCTTCCGACGCAACCCCAATTGTCGAACACACAAAAAGCGTAATTTTTCTTAACGACGACGATGTTGCTATCATTCGAAAAGATGAACTTACACTTAAAACTGTCAAAAACGATAAGATTATCCAACCTACCATTCATCAGCTCGACCTGGATGTGGATGAGATCGAAAAAAATGGCTTCGACCATTTCATGCTCAAGGAAATTTTTGAACAACCCCGCGCTATTCACGATACTTTCAGGGGGCGTATTTCGCTCGAAAAAAAGGAAATTCATCTTGGAGGTCTTTATAATGTTCTTCCACGTCTTGTAGAGGCTAAACGCATTATTATAGTAGGGTGTGGAACTTCGTGGCATGCAGGGTTGGTTGGTGAATATTTGTTTGAGGAATTAGCTCGCATACCGGTTGAGGTGGAATATGGTTCGGAATTTCGCTACCGTAATCCAGTAATTTACGAAGATGATATTGTAATTGCCATAAGCCAAAGTGGCGAAACAGCCGATACGCTTGCAGCTATTCAACTGGCCAAGCAAAAAGGTGCACTTGTTCTGGGTATATGTAATGTGGTGGGATCGAGTATCCCGCGCGAAACCCATGCAGGTGTTTATACCCATGCTGGGCCTGAAATAGGTGTCGCTTCTACTAAAGCGTTTACTAGCCAAGTCACGGTTTTGGCTATGATGGCGATACTATTAGGTAAAAAAAGAAATGTGCTCTCGAACGAGCGTTACGAACAACTCTTAACAGCACTTGCTAACATACCCGACAAAATAGAAAAGATACTTCAGAATAGCGAAAAAGTTAAGCACATCGCCTCTATTTATCAGAATGCCACTAACTGCTTATATTTGGGACGTGGCTATCTGTACCCTGTTGCCTTGGAAGGTGCTCTTAAATTAAAGGAAATATCTTATATCCATGCAGAGGGTTACCCTGCCGCCGAAATGAAACATGGGCCTATTGCCCTGATCGACGAGAATATGCCCGTGGTTTTTATAGCAACGCAAGACAAAACATACGAAAAAATTATTTCAAACATTCAGGAAGTTAGGGCTCGAAAAGGTACTATCATAGCTGTGGTTAGTGAAGGTGACACTAAAATCAAGGAGATGGCCCATCATACTTTCGAAATACCGCATACCGAAGAGGAGCTAATACCCTTATTGGCTGTTATCCCTCTACAGCTTCTGTCGTATTATATTGCAGTAATGCGTGGATGCAACGTCGATCAGCCTCGAAATCTGGCAAAATCGGTTACTGTTGAGTAAAACTTTCATATTCTCCAGCTATAGGTCGATTAGTAAAATAGATATCCAAACCTTATTGAAAATCGGTTGAGAACTGTTATTAGGCTGTAATCGTGATAAGGATAGTAATAATGAAGTTCCGATTCCAACCTCTTTGCATCGGTTCGCTGATAGCGATAGCCAATGGCTATAACAAAGGCATGTAAATTATCCTTTTTGCTAAAAAAATACGAGATTTCCGGATTAATAAAATAACCTTCGAAAAATTTGTAGTTGTACCCATCATTAAATGTTGCTTCTCTGCTTAAGGGAATTGTATACCCCCCGCTAATTGAGAAAAGAATACTTCTTGAAAATGGTTTTGTGGTGATAACCAAATAAACTGGTACATAGGTGTTTTGAAAAAATTCAAGCCCTGTGCCGGCACCTATATAAATTTTTTTTCCTGCTTTGTAGTTTAAACTGGTCATGAAGCTAAAGGGGGCTTTCATTTCGCTATTTACAGTACCAACTAAAAAACCAATATCGCTTTTCACGAAAATCGACCTCACGCTGTCGTTTAAACTCTGTGCCGATATCATATAGCACAGGTTTGATATAAGCATTAAGACTATAAATTTTTTCATGGCATTCATTGTATTTCTACAGATAAGATTGAAAATATTGTAAAAGTTGCTCTTTTTTAGCGCAACTTTTAAAAAAAATGTTCATCTATCTTCTGAAAACCAAAATTCACGGATATGAGAAAGATGTTTATAAATAAAAGAATGGTTTATCATCCGATTGTCGTAGGGATTAACCATATTCAGGTAAAGCTGATTAAGAGTCTGTTTACTGCCCTTCTCTTCCTTTTATTTTTCTCTTGCCAGGACAAGATAATTGAACGATATAAAGTCAATGCGCCGGTTTATATGAGCTATAAAGAACTAAGAAGTGCTGTAAAAAATATGCCTGTAACTTCAGAGCAAATTACCAAACCTGGAAAAATTTATTACTGGAACAACTATTTATTTATCAACGAATACAATAAGGGAATACATGTGATTGATAATACCGACCCATCGCATCCCACTTTCAAGACTTTCATCAATATCCCCGGAAATGTCGATATGTCGATAAAGGACGGAATACTCTATGCCGACAGCTATATTGATCTGGTTGCACTCGATATAAATGATATTCAGCATGTAAAAGAAGTTAAAAGAATCGACAGTATCTTTCCTTATACAATACCGGAAATTATCAGTCCGTATATGCTCGAGCAAATAGATATGTCGAAAGGTGTTGTAATAGCTTATGAGGAGAAATATACCGAGAAAGACATTATTAAATACGAAACACGCAAATATCCTTTTTATGAGTACGACAAGATTGCATTAGGGAGTAATTCTGGTTCGGTGGTGAATGGAACGGGGGGTAGTGGTATAGGAGTGGGTGGATCAATGGCAAGGTTTACTATCAGTAACCAAGCGCTTTATGCAATCAATAATTCTATGGAGATCATAGTTTTTGATATATCAAATGTTAGCAATCCCGAAAAAATGGGTTCATTAACCACTACTTGGGGCATCGAGACACTCTTTCCATACAATAATTATCTTTTTGTGGGCTCACAAACTGGCATGCTTATTTATGATCTAGCCAATCCATTCCAGCCTCAGTTTGTCACTTCCTATTCGCATGTACGTAGTTGCGACCCTGTTGTGGTAGAAGGAAACTATGCGTACGTAACACTTCGAACCGGAACCCGTTGCTTTGGTAATGTCAACCGACTCGATATTGTAAATATTTCAAATATTTCCAATCCTTATACGGTGAAAGAATATGACATGACTAATCCCCATGGGTTAGGAATCGATAATAATCTCTTGTTTATTTGCGATGGTGAGGCCGGACTAAAGATATATGATGCAACTGATAAAATGAAACTTCACGAACACCTTATTGCACAGTATCCTGGCTTACATGCCTACGATGTGATACCTCTTAATGGTATACTGGTAATGACAGGCGATAGTGGTATATATCAGTACAATTATGCCGATCCTCAAAATATTGTACAGTTGAGTAAAATTAAGATATCAAAATAGAGTTGGCTGTCTTGTCTGCAATTTACTGGTGGATTAAGAGTAATTTTACTTCAAATCCACCAGTTCTATTTCATAAATAACGGTAGCAAATGGGGGTACTACATCTTTTATTCCACCTGAACCATAGGCAAGATAATATGGAATGTATACTTCTCTTATTTCACCTGTTCGCATCGAACGTAGTACCTGATGTAGGCCTGGAATTAGTGCAGAAAGGTAGAATTTTTCTTTACCTTGACTTTGTGCGAAAATAGTTCCATCTATAAGCTTTGCTTTGTAATTGATAACAAATATATTGGTGTCGGAAGGGATTGAGCCATTAACCGAAGGTCTAATTATTTTGTATTGTACTCCATTGGGTAATGTAATAATGTTTGACTGTTTTTTATTCTCATTCAACCAGTTCTCATTCATTAATTTTATCCCCCGAAATTCATTCTCTCTTATTTCTTCGAGGTATTGCTTTAAAATTTTTTTTGCCGTAGCCGACGTCATTAGCGATGGCAATTCCTCATTCAAGCCCATTATTATATAGCTAGAATCGGGTAAAGGGAAACCGGCAGCATATATATTTTTGGCCCATAAAAATCCAATTGCATAAGAAATGCTATCGAGAGCCGAAGAGGTAGCAAATGGGTTCGAAAAATTATTTTCTTGTTTTTCTAGGTATATTTGAGCTTTTGATGTAGTGAAAAATGTAGTATCTTTTTTGTAACTGTCTTTAATACCTTTGAAAAACAAGCCGGGTTTAATACGAAGCTTAAATTGCGACAAATCGTTACGCCAGGTTAAGCCCAGAGCATAGCAAACCGAATCCCACTGTGTGATTTTTTTCTGCGAAAAAATATTTACACTCATTGTACTGGTGTAGAATATTGCTAATAAAACAATTTGTAATACTTTCATTATAGCTCTTCTATTATAAAAATCAGAGTTGGATTTTTGGATCCAACTCTGAAAGTTAACATAAAATATTGGACTAACACATGCTTTATTGAATTTGCAGTTTACGGGCAATGGTTTTGCTGCCGTTTGTAATTAATACATTATAGTAACCAGGTGCAAGACTTGAAGTGTTAATCTGTATATTTTCGTTGCTAAACGTACCACTCCAGACCAACCGTCCTTGCATATCGATAAGGCTTACTTTAGTCGAATTGTCGATTCGATTAGCAAGTTTTACCTGAACAAAGCCG
>JAOAFU010000189.1 GCA_026416115.1 Bacteroidales bacterium
TGCCGGGCAGCAGCTTCCATCTCCTTACGAGTTTTATCGATGAGTTTTTTTAAAGCTTTAGCGTCGAGGTACTGGACAACGGGATCGGCGGCATAATCGATATTGGTTTTTTCGACATAAGCTTTAGGTTCGGGTTGAACCATGGTCGAAGTAATAGAGGAAAGCGTGGTTTTAACAATTTGCTGTGGGGTAATACCATGCTTAAAATTGTACGCCATTTGCTTCTCGCGTCGGCGGTTAGTTTCGTCAATAGTGCGCTGCATGCTGTCGGTAATACGGTCGGCATACATAATAACTTTACCATTGATATTTCGTGCGGCACGACCAGCTGTTTGGGTAAGCGAACGTTCCGATCGAAGAAAACCCTCCTTGTCGGCATCGAGGATAGCAACCAACGATACTTCGGGCAAATCAAGTCCTTCGCGAAGCAGGTTCACCCCAACCAGTACATCGTATGCACCAAGCCTAAGGTTTTCGAGAATTTTAACTCGTTCTATCGTATCTACATCGGAATGAATATACTGGCACTTAACACCGTAACGAGTAAGATAAGCTGTCAGTTCTTCGGCCATACGTTTGGTAAGGGTAGTTACCAACACGCGTTCGTTGCGTTGGACGCATTGTTTTATCTCGTGCATCAGATTATCGATCTGATTAATAGTTGGACGTACTTCGATTATGGGATCGAGAACGCCGGTAGGACGAATAACCTGATCGACAAACACGCCACCCGTTTTTTCGAGCTCGTAATCGCCAGGGGTTGCACTTACGTAGATAGTTTGTGGTGTTAGTTGCTCAAATTCCTCAAACTTAAGCGGACGATTATCTATTGCAGCAGGTAGCCTAAATCCATAATCGACAAGGGTTTGTTTTCGGCTGAAATCGCCGCCCCACATTGCCCTGATTTGTGGAATGGTAACATGGCTCTCGTCGATAATCATCAAAAAATCTTTTGGAAAATAATCGAGCAAGCAGAAGGGTCTACTCCCTGGAGGACGACCATCGAAATAGCGCGAGTAATTCTCAATTCCTGAACAATAGCCCAGCTCCATAATCATCTCCAAATCGTAACTAACCCGCTCCTGCAATCGTTTGGCTTCGATATTTTTCCCTTGACTTTTGAAAAATTCGACCTGTGCTATCAAATCTAGCTGTATTTGCCGAATAGCCAAATTGATACGCTCGCGAGTAGTGACAAATATATTGGCAGGATAAATATAAGCTGTTTGCAAATGATCTATGGTTTGTCCCGTGATGGGGTCGAACTGGACAATTTCCTCAATCTCGTCGCCAAAGAATGTTACACGATACGCTGAGTCGTTGTATGGCAGACATATATCGATAGTATCGCCCCTGACCCTAAAGGTGGCCCGACGAAATTCTACTTCGTTACGTGAGTAAAGGCTATCGACTAATCGGCGCAAAAATTGATTTCGACCTATCTCCTGCCCGACATGAATTACAATGATGTTTTTATGGAAATCGTCGGGGTTGCCAATACCATAAAGACACGAGACAGACGATACTACAATCACATCGTTTCGTCCCGACAGCAGGGCTGAGGTTGTACTGAGACGAAATTTTTCTATCTCTTCGTTAATAGAAAGATCTTTTTCAATGTAGGTATCAGTAACAGGTAGATATGCTTCGGGTTGATAATAGTCGTAATATGAAACAAAGTATTCGACCAGATTTTCGGGGAAGAATGCCTTAAACTCGCTATACAGCTGTGCAGCCAAGGTTTTGTTATGGCTAAGTACGAGGGTAGGTTTTTGCACCTGCTCAATCACATTGGCAATAGTAAAAGTTTTACCCGAACCCGTAACGCCGAGTAACACCTGATATCGGTCGCCTCTTCTGATGCCTTCGACCAGCTGACGAATAGCATCGGGCTGATCGCCGGTGGGCTGAAATGTAGAAACTAATTTAAAGGCCATGAAATTAAAGTAAGAGGGCAAATTTAGTTTATTTTAATAGATAATTGTTAGTAGCTACCAGAAGGACGTCCCTAAGGGACTTATTATTGATAGGCGTATTTTAGTGCTACCATACGGTCGCCCCTAGGGGGCTTTTATTTTGCTTGGGCTTATGCATTTTTCGTCGAACAAGCTCCATAGAAGCTTTCTTGTGGTAGTAATACCTATCGATTTTAGCCAAACATGGCTATTACCCTACGTATGCCATCGACCAAACGATCAATCTCTTCATAAGTATTATAAAAGGCTAATGAGACCCTAACTGTACCGTCGACATCGAAAAAATCCATCAAGGGCTGGGCACAATGAGTACCCGTACGAACAGCTATTCCAAGCTTATCGAGTACCATCCCGGTATCGTAAGGATGAATGCCATCGATGAGAAAAGAAATTACCGGAGCCTTTGCCCTAGCCGTACCATAAAACCGTATACGATCAAAACCCGAAAGCTTTTCCATGGTGTAGGCTAATAAGCTATTTTCGTATTTGGCTATTTTATCAATACCCAACTTTGTAATATACCTTATT
>JAOAFU010000208.1 GCA_026416115.1 Bacteroidales bacterium
ACAACAATGCTTTTTCGTTCGATTCGTGAGGTCAATGCCTTTATTCCTCTCTCTCACGAAAGCTTAAAAAACGACAAGGATTATCTAATGCTTTTCGATTGATTTTTATTGTTTTAGTACCCTTTGTTTTTTTGTTAAATGGATGCAAGCAGATTTAAGTAACAATTTGCATAGCAAAGGGCATAAGGTAATAACCGAGCAATATCCCATCGCTCAGCATAAGCTCAGTGAGGTTTGTTTTTTTTGAATTAAGACCCACTAGATACCATCAATACAGGGATAAGAGAGCTAAAATTAAGTAATACTGAATTATGGAAAATCGGAGAATAATTTTGTGATAGGTGTTGGTTCAAAGTGAATATATTGTACTAATCGGTTATTAATGGGCACATGCTAGTAGAACTTAAATTCGTAGGCGATAAAGGGGACGAAGTTGAAGAGGCTTACAAATTGCAGAGTAGGTTTTTCGAGGGCGTTATTGTCGAGGTCGGTAATGTTGTAGATATAGCCGAATGGGTTAGTACGGGCGTAAACGTTGTATATTCCGAAGCTCCAGGTTTGTGTGCCGCGTTTTTTTTGTTTTGAGGCTGAGTAGGCGATATCTAGGTGGTGTATAGGGGGTGTACGGAAGTTGTTTCGGTTGGATAAATCGGGGTAGGCATAACCACCCAGGAAGAAGTTGCCTTCGGAGACGGTAATCATATACCCCGAGGCGTACATCCAGTTGGCCGAAATATGCTTGTTGGGCATTAGTTTCCATTGGAGGTTGATGTTGATATTGTGAGGGCGGTCGTAAGTGTAGGGGAACCAATTTCCTTGCTTAATATCGGGGTGTTTTCGGAAGCTTCGGGTGTAGGCGTAAGCGATAGAGGTATTAATTTTTGAAAGATGATAGTCCAAAAGCCATTCAACACCATAAGCAAAGCCTTTTCCGACGGACAGGACCTCGTCCCAGTTGGTGAAATTATTGTTTAAGATTACTCCATCGCGGTAGTCTGTAACATTTTGCATAGTTTTAAAGAAGACTTCGCTGCTGATGGAAATATTTTTTAGGGAGGTTTTAAGACCAGCGGCGAACTGATTTGCGGAAGCAGGGGGAATATTCATGGATACTGGAATCCACAGGTCGTTGGGAAGGCCGATGGTGGAGTTTGCATATAGGTGCAAGAACTGGTACATACGGTTGTAGCTAGCCGAAACGGAGGTAGCATCTGAAATTTTAAGTTCGAGAAGTATACGAGGTTGAAAAACCAGATGAGATTTGTTTTTCAGGTGGTAAAGGGTTGATCGGAGGCCGATAGTGGAAGTAATGATTTTGTATTTGAAAATATGTTCGACAAAGGCATTTGTTTCGTTGTGGTATAGGGTATTTCCAATTGAAGCAGCAGTATCGGCGTTTTGTGTTCGGTTAGTGCCTAGGTTGAAGATATGGAATACATTTTCGATACCGAAGTTTATTTGATGATGAGTAGCTAGAGTATATTCGAGATTTTCTTTGATGATGATATTGTTGATATTGCTTTTAAATCCGAGGTAATCGGTTTGTTTACCGAATAGGAGTTTATTGTAAGCACGGGTATCCTTGAGGTATCGGTATCGGGTAAAAGCAAAAGTAAAATTAGATAGGGTATTGTCAAGGCTGTTGTTGGTCCAACGGATCGCTGAAGTAATATTTCCCCAAGTAGTTCGATATTTGACTAAGTTTTGAGGTTCGATAGCGAATTCGGCGCGGTAAATTTTGTCGGAGCCTAAGTAAGCACTAATGAAAAGGGCGTTATGTTTGTTAATGGGGAAGTTGATTTTGGAAACGAGGTCTTGGTAGTAATAACCGATTCGGTTACCACCGAGAGTAGAAATAGGGGCGAGGATGAGGTCGTAGGGGGTTCGACGGGCGGCGATAAGGAACGAGCCGTTTTTAGCACGTAAAGGGCCTTCGATGGTAGCTTTAACCGAGAGGATACCAATTCCGAGAGAACCGGTAAGGTGATTTTTATTTCCTTCTCTTAGGGTGATATCAAGGACAGAAGAAAGGCGGTTACCCAATCGGGCGGGGATTCCACCTTTAAAGAACGAAGCCTGGTTAACGGCATCGGGACTAATGACCGATACAAATCCGAATAGATGATTGATGTTGTAAACGGGGATTCCATCGATGAGGATTAGGTTTTGGTCGGCATTTCCACCACGAACAGAGAAGTTGGAAGAACCTTCTCTATTTTGCTGAATCCCTGGAAGAGATTGAATACTTTTAAGGACGTCTTTTTCGGCCAACAGAAAGGGGGTTCGGTTCAACTCAGCAGCACTTAATTGGATAAGGCCATGAGCAGGGTTTTTGCTGTATCCTCTCACGTATACCTCGTCTATGAGGGTGAGTTTTGGTATCAGGGCTACTTTAAGGATAGAGTCTGAAGTAAAAATCCAGATGAGAGAGTCGTGGTACCCGAAATAGCTCAGCAGGAGAGGTATTGAATCGCTTTTTGAGGGAGCAGGAATAAGAGAAAATCCGAAATTATTGGTGAGGTAAACGTTTTGATTCAATTTATTAATAATCACAGCACCAATCAAAGCTTCACCACTATTTGCATCGATGAGGTGAAGTTTTAGAGTGTTTTGGGAATGCAACAAATACCAACTAAAAAAAATAATTGATACAGATGTTAGGGCAATTTTCATATAGGTTTTATTACAAAAAATATTAATAACAATAATCAACAACGGTAGGGAGTTGGGATATTCTTTTTTCGTTCAAAAAAATATAACCAAATATTCCTATGCCGTTTTTTATGTTTCCATAAATAGCATTAGGGGTATAAAATGGTGATGTAATAGATGAAGATGTTTGTTTATTATATATGGCTCGACTTAAAAAATTTTTATATACATCAACACTGAGTTCGTATACGATTACAGTATTGGCTGGATCAAAATTATGATAGTTAGTTTCAAGCGTAATCCAATTGTTACCCAATAAATGAGATTTTGTAAATAATATGTATCCAGCACTATTTGTTTCGCTACTTAAAATCTCAAAACGTATATTTTTATCCAAAAAGCTTTTGTGCCATTTCGAAACAAACTCAATATTATGGGGTTTATTCATAATAAACTCTGTATTCCTGTATAACTCAGTTTTTAGGCTACACGTGAAATACCTGTAATAATTATGTGAAACAGAGATTGCATAATATTTAGAGATATTTGAATGAGGCACTTTCACTTTGAATTGAAAATATCGCTCATTTATGTATTTTTCTACATAATTTGTGTCGACAAGAAAATCAAATGTATCTGGAGTAGTTACACTTGCTTCGCAGGTATTATATTCGGGATGAGAAACAAGTAGTTTGTAAGTATGTTGACTGGAAGGTGTAAAGTCTAAAGAATATATTCCCATACTATCATGTGATGGGTAGCCAATTAAATGATTATCTTCATAAAGTTCGACTTTTGCATTGGTAATAGGTTTAAATGCTAAAGTACTATCGGGATTATATTTATGACTGATACGTAAATTAAACTTATTCCAGTTGGTTAAATAACATTCGATTACCATTTGGGGCTTATACAAGTTAAGTTCTACATTTACTGGTTCTTTATTGCAAGAGAATGTAAAAAGGCATATTAAGATTATTAAAATTGAAAGGTATTTATCTTTACGAAGGTTCATCTTTTTTAAGAATTTATGTTTGGTTTGTAAAACATTTTTTGTTTGTTGTTATCCATAAACTTGGTCTAAAGTTGGCTTTGTATGTTTGTTAACTCCCTCAAACCTATCTATGCGATTTGAGGGAGTTTTTGTTTATGGGTTAAATTCGAAGTTATGAATTACAAAAAAATCGTCCGAAAGCATTTTTGAACTATTTGATGTCCACCATGTAATTTCATACTGGCCTAAATATTCATCATAAAGATACACTTTATACATAGATTCTAATATAAATTTTATGCCTTCCGCATAACCAAGACTTAAACCTTCACTTACACCCACTGATTCGAGTATATGCTGAACCGCTTTGATAGGAATACTTAATTCTTTTCCAGGTATAATGGGTTCACCATCATATTCTCTAAGTTGCACGACCATTATACCATTGTCGTATTGGATATTAGTTTCGATTTGAAATTTCTGTCTATTCCATCTATCTCTAATTACATAATTAATTGAACGTTCTGTATTTTCAACATACCACCATGGTCCCCAGCCTCCACCATTGCTTGTGATACTATAATCCCCTACTTTAGTAATGGTTCCATTATTTTTAGAAGATGCCTCAGAATAAGTTGCTGCCAGCTCTATAGCATTTGCATACCAACCTTCGATATTTCGAATTTTTGTTGCACTAATGTAGACCTTACTTATATATTCTCTGGTTGGTTCCCTTCTTTCAGAAGTCTTTACTTTGATGTAGTTAGAGATTGCTTGTAAAGAGTTTTGATAGTATCTACCTTCTATCCACACAATATATGTTTCGTATGGGAAGTCGAAAGTTACAACGTCTTTTAAATTGTCGGAGATTTTAATTAGCTGTTTTTCTTTAAATGTTTTTTGATTAGCGATATTAAAATAGCCTGTTGCGTAAATATAGTATCTTAACGTAAGGTTTGTTGGGTTATTCCATTCCAAGCTAATAGTTCTTGGAAATTCAGATAGTCCACTTAAATTTATTTGTTTTGTATTAGCGTTAAGTGTACTCTTTAAATGTTTTTGAGAAGTTTTGTTAAGTAACGAGAGGAATTGTTCTTCTTGTTGAATACGTATAAGGTTTTCTTGTATAATGGTTTGTTTTATACGAGCAAATGAATCGTCGGGTAGAAC
>JAOAFU010000222.1 GCA_026416115.1 Bacteroidales bacterium
AGATGTGTATAAGAGACAGATATATAATGGATCAAGTTGGCAAATAGCACCGGGTGCTAGTGCGCAAGGGGTAGTGCCTATGTCGGCCTCAAATACTCCAGTGTTGTCAGGAATTTGGACAGCACGTGAAGCCCTTACTACTTTTTATTCTTACCAGTCGGGCAATTGGCAGTCGGCTGCAACTTGGACACTCGATCCTTCGGGTACGCTCTATGTTAACCCAGGTAATCAAATACCTTCTAACGCCGGCGATCGCGTTGTAATACTTAACGGACGATATGTTTATACTACCGTTGCTCGTACAGTTGCTTCACTTCAAATCAATGAAGGGGGTATTCTCGATTTATTTAATAGCACCGGGCATAATTTTGGCGATGTGAGCGGTAAGGGAACCTTGAGGTTAAGAACTCTGACTTTTCCTGCTGGTAATTTCTCTGCTTTTGTCTCTTCTGATGGTGGAACAGTCGAATATTATAATATCTCTGGCACCTTGCAACAAAGTACATATAATAATCTTACTCTAAAGAAATCTGATAATAATGCAAATAATTATACTATAACTCTTGCCTCAAATCTCACGGTTAATAGCAAACTCAATATCGTTAGAGTAGCTGGTACAGGTATTATCACGTTTACAATCGGTAATAACACGACTCCTCGAGATATTGTGATTAATGGGGATTTAAATGTTTCAAGTGGAAGTCAGATAAATACATTTGTTGCGAATGCTGTACATACGATGTCAATTGGTGGCAATCTTACAAATAACGGGACGATTCGTTTCACCAATCGAACTCCACCAGTAATTAATGACTATTATCTTAATGATCCAACAAATGGTGTTGTGAATGTTACTTTTGTCGGTGCTTCAAATAATACAGTAACATGTAATGGAACTACCGATTTTAACCGTTTTATTGTTAACAAAGGGGTCGATCAAACATATGTTTTAACTGTTGTTTCAAGTCATGTCGATAATTTCCGAATTTTTGGAAGAAACGATCAAACTGCTACAGATTATGATCCTAATATTGAGAACCTTAATGGAGTACTAAAAAATATTTGGATAAGAAATGGTACTTTAAAGCTTGAAGGAAATATTTTAATTCCCTCATTATCCGAAGGCGGAGGCGACAACTTCTCTATTCCATTAAATGGAGCTTTGTGGTTAAATGGGCCAAATGTTCAGGTTTATGTCACTAATAATCAGAATGGTCATGGTAACAAGGCTATCACTCTTTTTGGTAAGCTAAGGGTAGATCAGGGTTACCTCGATTTTGGTATTGGTGCGGGATTAGTTTATAGAGGAACTGGTGAAATAGAAATTAATGGTGGAACATTGCGAATGTCACAATTTCGTCCATCAAGTTATTCAACAAATCCCAAGACCTCGTATAAACAAACCGGAGGTAATTTCATTGTAATTGGTAATCCTGATGGTTCTTACGAACTTAACGATCCTAAACCCATCTTCTGTTTTCCTTTTCCTACAAATTCATTTATCATGACAGGAGGTACAATTACTGTATCTTATGCAACATCTAGAGGAGTTTTTGTAATTGGCACCGATCCTAGTAACAACTTAGTAACTGGCGGTACTGTAAATATTGTAATTACTAATGATAATCCTTACTATTTCACCTCTACTGCACCAATTTATAATCTCAACATATCTCGAACAGGCGGTACAACAACAACACTTCAAATTAATAATGTTAACACCGATGGTTTGGCAGGTACTCCTAATTCAATTACTACTCCCGCTCAAGCCCTCACTATTGTTAACGACTTAAAGATACTTTCAGGTAATAATCCTATCTTTGACGCTAACAATCAGAATATATATGTCGGTGGTAATTTTGAGATTCAAAATGCAACTTCTTTTAATGCTGGAACAAATACGGTTTTCTTTAATGGTGGAACAAATCAGCAATTAATTATCAATGGCAATGTTATTGGTAATCTTAATAGCCTGGCTATTTCCAATAATTCGAGTTTAACTTTTTTCAATTCAAATCCTGCCAACCCAATCATCCTTAACGGCAATCTTACCATTGGATCAGGTTGTACACTTATTGATAATGGGCGTACGATTCAGGTAGCTGGCAATATTTTTAACAGTGGGACTCATTTCAAACCAGTTTCAGGAGCTGGAAGTATTCAGCTCATTGGTACTGCCAATCAGATCATAGGAGGAAATGGAAACGGAACTTTCAATAACCTTACTTTAAACAAAACAGGTGGTAGTGTTACTGCTCAGGCTAACTTTACTATTACCGGCGAGCTTAGATTGGGAGGTACTGCAGGAGCTCCTGCTCGTTTGAATATGGGAAGCTACAAATTGTCATTTACTTCCGATGCTAATGTATACGATGCTCTTACGGGGACTTCTCAAACTGGTTTTTCGAACAACAGGATGATCCTTACGAACGGCCTGCTTTCGGATAAGGGGATATCCAAAACATTCTCCTCTATCTCTTTATCCTTTAGGTATCCATTTGGTGTTCAGGTAGGAGGAAACTTCTACTATCTGCCTGCTACTATTCAATTAAATACCATGCCCACATCGGTGGGGACCATAACCATAACTCCTGTAAAATCGCGTCATTACCTTGCTCAAACAACTGCTGCACTTAATTGCTATTGGAAGACCATAAGTACTGGATTTAGCGGTATTGCTCCAGGCAATCTTATTCAACAATATCAATATGCCGATGCTGGTGCCAATTTATTTGTTGCCTCTGGAAGCAACGAACTTAATTATATACCAGCTCGCTATCGTTATACAGGTTCATGGTTTACCGACAATGACGTTAATAAGGTTGATGATGGTAATAATATCATCTTATTTAATACCGATACATTGCCATTTGGAGAATATACTGCAGGCGAGCCTTCTGCTTTTGGTTCTATTGCTACATTGTACAGTGTAAATGATGGACCTTGGAATAATCCTAACACGTGGTCGACTACTCGTGGTGGACCTGCTGGCAATGGTGGTATTCCCACATCGTCGACCATAGTAAAGATTGTCGATAATCATACTGTCACTACTCCTGTTTCGGCCTTTGCAGGAAGCTTGTTTATCGAAGATGGGTCGGTTCTCGATTTAGGAACTGTTACAGGACATAACTTTACTTCTTTACCCGACAGTGGGGTAATAGGTACAGGTAAGTTGCGAATAGCAAGCTCAAATTATTTTCCACAGGGCGATTTTGGAATTTTTATCGGACCTAATGGCGGTACAGTTGAATATTATACGGTTGGATCTAATATAATTATTCCAACTACTTCAAATGTTACCAATCTTCCTTTGACGTCATACCGTAATCTTATATTATCTCCAACTACTGGTTACAATATTACTTTACCTGCAACCGATTTAACTATTTATGGTAATATAACTATCAATGGAATTGGTTCAGGTGCTAACGATGGGGTCAGAACGCCTGTCGCTGCATCTTATTCATACAATATTAACGGTAATTTTTTAGTAAATTCTGGGTTATTCGAATACAGAAATAATGTTATTCAAACTATAAGAGTTTATGGCAATTTAAACATAGCCAGTGGCGCAGTATTTAGAGTTAATAACGGAGGAACTGTCGTAGATAATGTTTTAGAGCTATATGGGAATCTATTGAATGATGGAACCTTCGATATGAATAATACTGGTAGGGTATTTGTATATTTTAAGGGGACACAAAATGCGACTATCAGCGGTTCTGGAGCTGTATATGATTTTTACAACTTATTTGTTGATAAAGGTAATAGTTTTACACCGGTTCTTTCACTTCAAAGTAATATCACAACAGGATTTAGCAATCCATTTTTGAATTTACTTAATGGAACATTCCGGGTTGACGGTTCCTCTGTTAATGTTACGCTTTCTACTACAAGCGCATTTAGTATTCCAGCTACAGCTTGTCTATCGGTTAACAATGGAACCGCTACAGTTGGTACTAACAATAATGCAGGCGATTTAATTTTGATAGGAAGACTCGAAGTATCGGGAGGAACTCTAAATATAGGTTCGGGCGGTGCTTTCAACAACGACATTGAATACGCTTCGGCAGGTGCACCAACAATTATAGTTAGTGGCGGAGTACTTAATGTGAATGGACAAATACGTCGTAATCTGAGTAATACCAGCGGTTCGCTTATTTATTCTCAATCTGGTGGTGTGGTTATTATTAATGGTCAAAATCAGAATGTGACCCGTGCTAAGCTCGAAGTTCTCAATGCCTCCAGTAGTTTCAGTATGAGTGGAGGAAATATTGTAATACGGCAAGATGGAGGTACAACTTATGGCGATTTATACTTGCGCCCTTCGAGTTACTCTATTACTGGCGGAACCATTAATTTTGGCGATGATGTTACTGCGGCAAATAGAAACTTTAGACTAATTGCAGGTATGCCATTGTGGAATCTCGAAGTTGGTACGGATGCTGTATCTCAAACAGCTACTCTTTATATCTTACCATTGACAATTCTTAATGATCTTACTATACAAGGAAATTCAGTCTTTAATGCATCGGGTTACGATGTAACAATTCAACGTTCATTGATTAACGAAAACGTCAATGCTGCGGGGGGATTGTTGGTGGGTGGATATCGGCCAGGAACAATAAGCCAGACTACAACCTTTAACGGTGGGGGAAGCATGTCTATTGTTGGAAATGGTGCTAATCTCACAAATTTTGCTCGTTTAATTTTAAATTCATCTGGAACCCTTAACCTACAAAATAATATTCAAGTTAATGCCGATCTTTCGATCAATGCGGGTACATTGGCTGATAATGGAAATCAGATCGTACTAAAAGGAAATGTATATAATGCGGCAACTCATACAAGTGTTAATGGCAGTGGAGGTATTGTATTTAATGGGGCAACTCAACAATCAATTAGTGGAAGCGGTTTCGGTGTATTTGGCAATGTTGTATTGAACAATACATTTGGCATATTAATGAAGGATGATAGTAGGATTAATGGTAGACTTACTTTTAACGCCGGAACTCTCTATATTGATGATTATTTACTTACCTTTGGGCCTAATGCCACAATTGGTGGAACTCCTGATGCTACTCGTTGTATTGTGCTTAATGGTGCATTGAGCGACAAAGGGGTTCGAAAATTTTTCAACAGCGGCGATACTAATCCATTTACCTATCCAATTGGGGTTTCGGACAAATACACACCAGTGACATTCGATTTTTCTGCTAACGATGCAAGCAATGGGTTTATAACTGTTAAACCAGTAAATCAGTTGCACCCCAGCGTGCTTAATATAAATGCTAGTAAGCTATCCTATTATTGGAATGTTGTTTCGGGTGGGTTGAATAATTTTACGGTTTCTCAAACCTATCAATATGTCCAGTCGGATGTTAATGGAATAGAAGCCGATTACGAAGGTGAACGTTTCAATTTATCTACAAATTCCTGGTCGACTGTTGGAACAATTAATACATCGGCCAATACAATTAACATTAATAATGTCAATTTTATAGATGGTGAATATACAGCAGGTGATCAACCCAATTATTCGGCATTACCTGTTCTTTATTCAAGGGTTACTTCGGGTAATTGGTTCTCGACTAATTCCTGGTCGTACACTCCTGGAGGTTCAGGTTCGTCATGTGGTTGTGTTCCTAATGGAAATCCAGTCGTCATCGAATCGGGACAAACGATAACAATTGATGCAAATTCTGCTAGTGCCTATTCAGTTGATATTAAGGGAACACTCGATGTAAATGCTACGGTTTTCCATAATCTTGGACATATTAGTGGTAGTGGACGTCTTTCTGTTGACGCTACTGCCGAGGGTGTATTTGTTTTACCAGGTGGCGATTACGATTCATTTTTAAATAATACTTCTTCGATAATTGAGTTAGGTGGAAATGTTGATGCTACAATGCCATTAAAGCCCGGGAATTACTACAAACCATATAATCATCTTGAATTAACTGGAACTGGACGTAAGTATATCAGTGCAGAAAATATCAGAATACGCGGGAACCTTACTATATTCAATGGTACTGTTCTGGATAACAGCCTTTACGATAAGAACCTGTCAATATTAGGCTCGTGGTTTGATAATAATAATAGTGTTGATGGTTTTGAGCCTGGATTAGGAAATGTAATATTTGAGGGTTCGAATGTTCAAATTATCAATACACAGCGAAACGAAAACTTTTATAATTTACAGCTAAATAACAATGCAGGACTTGTGATTAGTGGTAATGGCAATGTTGTAGTTTCAAATATTCTCACCTTATCCAATGGAGTTATTTCATCGTCTACATCTCCACAACGTTATGTCCAGATTTCGAATACTTCAACTTCTGCAATAGTCGGTGGTGGAAACAATGCGTTTATTGCGTGTCCATTAAGAAAAAATATTATCAGCGGACAATCATTTACTTTCCCCGTAGGTGATGGTAATCGTTATGGTTACATGAGTCTGCTCAACACAAGCGCTTCACCTTCTCCCCAATATTGGACGGTTAAGTATTATAATGCTAACCCATCTCCAACCTATCCAACAGGTATAGCAAATCTACAATCGCCTATAACGGGAGTAAGTAACAATGAATATTGGGTAGTTACAAGACCAACAGGAGGAAGTGCTAATATTCGTTTACGTTGGGATGCAAACTCATATCCATCGCATACAGGAAGCTCATCGTTACGTTCTTTATTACGAGTTGTTGAATTTGGTGGTGGCGTATGGACAGAGAGAAGCAATGCTAGCGGGGTATCGGGAAATGCTGTATCGGGTACTATTACCACCAGCAACCCAGTTACAGCTGATGATTATGTATTTACTATTGGGGTAAGTGGTGTAACTGCTACAATTACTGATGTGTCTTCTGTAACAATATGTAACAATGGTGAGGTTGCAACAATTCCTGTATCTTTAACGGGTGTTGCTCCTTGGACATTAACCTACCGAACAACTGGTACTCCAACCCGTACCTTTGTTCAATCGGGGATATCATCGAGCAATTATAATATTCAGCTTACAGGAAATGATATTGGCGGAACAGGTACTTTCTCATTTTCATTAATTTCGGTTGTCGATGGCAATAATACGACTGGAACCTGTAGCAACACAACTAAACAAATTACGGTTAAAACTACATATATACCGAGTATTATTGGACCTACTCCCGTTGGTTCGGGCGAAACTAGAAGCTATACGACCACGAGTCATACTGGAAGTACATACCAATGGACTTGGCAAGGTGCGTCGGGCGGTACTATTCAAAGTCCAACAGCCAATACAACTAATATAATCTTTGGTACAACTGGAACATACACAT
>JAOAFU010000050.1 GCA_026416115.1 Bacteroidales bacterium
TTAAGTGCAGCTATACAAGGACACGCCGATGCCATTTACTTAGGAATAGGAAAACTAAATATGCGTTCGCTTTCGTCGGTAAATTTCTCGGAAAAGGATTTATTTGAAATAACCGAATTGTGCAGAAAAAATAGAATGAAATGCTACGTTACATTAAATTCAGTGATGTACGACGATGACTCGGATATTATAGAAAAGAACCTAGAAATTTGTAAAGCTGCAGGAGTAGATGCGATTATTGCGAGTGATATGTCGGTAATTATGAAGGCAAGATCGTTGAACTTACCAATACATTTGAGTACTCAAGTGAACATAAGCAATACAGAAGCATTAAAATTTTTTTCGCAGTTTGCCGAAACTGTTGTTTTAGCACGTGAGCTTAATTTAAAGCAAGTAAAAAATATTGCAGACAATATAGCTAAAAATAATATTACAGGTCCATCTGGAAAACCTGTGAGATTGGAAATGTTCGTTCATGGGGCTTTATGCATGGCAATTAGTGGGAAATGCTATCTTAGTCTACATCAATATAACCATTCGGCCAATAGAGGAGAATGTTTTCAAATCTGCCGAAGGGCATACATTGTGACCGACAAAGAAACTCGTGCTGAGCTTGAAATAGACAATGAATACATCATGTCCCCGAAAGACTTGTGCACCATAGAATTTCTTGATCAGGTTCTCGATGCAGGAGTCTCAATACTAAAAATTGAAGGAAGAGCAAGGGGACCGGAATATGTTAAAACAGTGGTAACAAGCTACAACAAAGCAATCGAAGCAATTTTAAATAACCAGTATACAGATAAACTTAAAAAAGAGCTTTTAGAAGAATTATCTAAAGTATATAATCGAGGTTTCTGGGACGGATATTATCTAGGCAGAAGACTTGGAGAATGGACATCAAACTATGGTTCGTCTGCCACCAAAAAGAAAACCTATGTAGGTAAAATTAAAAACTATTTTGGTAAGGCTCAGGTGGCAGAAATTGAGATTGAGACAGGAACGATACTAAAAGGTGATACACTACTTATTATTGGATCTACTACTGGCGTAGAGGAAATTGTAGTAAACGAGCTGCGTGTTAATGATCAAACTACCGGCATAGCCTATAAAGGGGATAGATGTACAATTCCATGTACAAAATTACTTCGACGCTCCGATAAGGTTTATAGATGGGAAGATAGTTTCTGATATAAAAATTTTGTCAGAATTTCTTTTTTTTCTATAAAAGTTTAAGTAATTTTCGCTAACTTAAGAAATAATCACTATGAGTAAGCTTATTTATTTTGTCGATGATGACAAAATGATTTTACATTTACTCGAATATACATTTTCAGGCAGAGATGAATACACGGTTAAATCATTCCGAAGAGGAGAAGATTGCCTCGAAGCATTAGATCAATCCCCTGATCTTATCATTTTAGATCATAGTTTTGTGGGAAACAATAGCAAATTTTCAACAGGTCTAGACTTACTCAGAGAAATAAGAAAAAAAAGCACTCATGCTGAAATCTTTGTGCTTACAGCAAATGAGAATGACAAACTACGAACCGAATACGAATCTTTAGGAGTTAGAAAATTTATAACAAAGAATGAATTTTTTATCGATAACCTTATTGAAGCTATAGGAAGAAATTTTTCTTCGAACTAATTAGAAGCTATGATATAATTTTTTGTTGACCTACCAGGACTCGAACCTAGACTAACAGAACCAAAATCTGCTGTGCTACCATTACACCATAGGTCAATCCGATTTCAGCGACGCAAAATTATAAAAAATTTTTATTTTCTCGTGATCCTAATAAATTTTTACCTGATTTTGTAGGTAAAAAATTTTTTAAGTAAAAAGGTTCAAAATAGGCAACATCCTCAAATACATTGCTCGAATAGCATTTGAAAGCACTACTAATCATGTATTGAGCATAAGGACGTACACCGTTAAGAAAAATTGCTGAGGGCGAGTTATATAAACGTTCGATTTTATCGGCCCCACTGCCGAAAAAAACGACAGTTTTCTCTTTTAATATAGGTAAAAATGAATCGCTCGAAACAATTTTAGCTTCTATTTCAGAAACTGGCTTAACATCTCTACTGAAGAATTGCATATAAACTTCCATTCTCCTGGCATCGATCATAGGGCATAAAAGCAAATCGCTGGTATTTTTGTTAAAAAAAGTATCATTAAGGGCAGCGTAGCATAGTGTTTCAAGCGTACTTACAGCAATTAAAGGAATATTAGCAGCATAGCAAATACCTTTAGCAACAGATGTCCCTATTCTCAATCCGGTATATGAGCCAGGCCCACGGCTAACAGCAACAGCAGATAATGAATCAACACTTAAATTAACTTGTTTTAATAAACTATCAATTAATACAGTAAGAATTTGTGAATGATTTCGATCCGAATCATCTACAAGCTGCAATACGAGCCTTCCATTCTCCGATAGAGCTACACTACAAAAATTTTCAGATGTTTCGATGCATAAAATTACTGAATTCATTCCCTAATAAAAGTTTTTTTATCTACAATTTGTACGGGCATATTGTTGTGCAAATGTTTTGATACAGCCAAAAAAGGTCCAACAATAACCTCATCTCCTTCTTTTACACCCTTAACAATTTCAATAAAATTTTCGTCCTGTATACCAGTAGTAACCGGCTGTAAAATGGCATGGTTATTTTTAACAAGAAAAACGATGAGAGAAAGAGAATCCGCAATTTCGTTATTTGCAATAGAATCGGACTTTCTGGATCTACTAGTTAAAGCAGAAAGGGGTATAGATACAACACCCTTTCTCACTTGAGTTTGAATATCGACATTGGACGACATACCAGGACGTAAAGGATAAGGATTTTCTCTAGTTGATAAATAGATGTAAGAAGAAGGAATAAGTTCGATTTTAACCTCAAATGTTGTTACTTGGTCGGCGAGCTGACCAGAAATAGATGCAGAATGCGCAATGTCAGTAACAATACCTTTAAATTTTTTTCCTAAAAATGCATCTACTTCAACAATAGCCGTATCACCGACTTTCACTCGGATAATGTCATTCTCATTTACTGTAACAACTACCTGCATCTTATTTAAATCGGCGATGTGCAATAACTCAGTACCCGCCATCATCTCGGTGCCTACCACTCTTTCACCTTTTTTAACATTAAGTTTTGTAATAACACCCGACATAGGAGCATATATAGAGGTTTTCCGCAAATTTTCGTTTGCCTCGGCTAAAGATGCTTCGGCACTTTTGACCCCAAACTGCGCAGCCCTAACATTCTCCTTCGCTACCTGCAAGTCCATTTGGGCAAGCTTATACTCCGATTCAACATTTTCCCACTCGGATTGTGAAATAGTACGGTTTTCCCATAAAACTTTATTCCGATCATAAGTAAGCTTAATTTTCTCAAATTGTACTTTTGCTTGCTCAAAACGAGCATTAGCATTATCTAAATTTACTTTGGCGTTGTCGAGAGCTGCCTGAGCTCGATCACGAGCCGATATGTATGTAGTAGGTTTAATTTTTAACAAAAGCTGACCTTCGTCAACCTTCTGTCCTTCCTTTACATAAAGTTCTATTATTTCACCCGATACATCAGAGCTAACCTTAACATTGATGACTGGTTCGATTTTGCCGTTTGCCGTAATGGTTTCATATATTGTTCGCTTAATAGCCTTTTCGACATATACCTCTAAGGGTTTTTCCGACCCAATCCAACCAATTTTTTTTCCAATAAGTGTGAATATAATTAATGCCAAAACACCTAAAAGAGTGTATTTTAAGGTTTTATTCTTAAACATTTCCATAAAATTCAGAATTTAATATCGAATAGCGGGGATAAAGGTAAATAAAAATTATCGATGATGACAAAAGGAAAAAATAATGGAATGAGAAAATATTTAAATAGTTATATTAAATATTAGAAAAAAGGAATAAGAGATATATGAAAAGCATTAAAATTCGTAAGTTGAATTAAGGATTTCTTTAAGCAAAACAGCTTTAGATTCCCCAATAATTTTAGCAATTTCTTCGACTGGAGCCACCTTAATGGATTCGATACTTCCAAATTGGCGAAGTAATTTATGTTTAGATTTTTCACCTACACCAGAAATAGAATCGAAAATTGAAGATAACGTCTTTTTATCCCTTATTCGTCGATGAAAAGATATACCAAATCGATGGGCTTCGTCGCGAATTTGCTGTATTAAACGCAGCGAGGACGAGCGTTTATTTAAATAAAGAGGAGAAGAGTCTCCAGGTTTAAAAATTTCTTCAAGTCGTTTTGCGATTGAAATGATTTCGACATTTTGTAAAATGCCTAATGATTGAAGAGCCTCGACAGCTGCATTAAGTTGGCCTTTTCCACCATCTATAATTATTAACTGAGGTAGGTCTGAATTATCTGAGATCAAGCGTGAATAGCGTCGATATACGATTTCACGCATGGTTGCATAGTCATCGGGTCCTTCGAC
>JAOAFU010000103.1 GCA_026416115.1 Bacteroidales bacterium
CCGATCGACCTCGCGTACCGATACCCTAACGGGTAAAGTTGAGTCGGAATCGATTTATCAGCTTGCCCGGATCCCTAACCCCAAAATTGCCTACCTCTCGACCATCGATAATAAAATTAGCGAGCTTAATAATATCATAAGTCAGCACCAGCAAAGGCTTTTTAACATGCGGCTCGAGCTGGAAAATGAACTCCGTAACCATAAAGGTTTTCTCGACGAAATTAAAGTTATGATAAGTATTCTTACATCTTCTAAAATATCTATTGCTATTTGGCTTTTGATTTTCTCACTATTTTTTTTTATCGAGCTTTTTGTGCTGATAAACAAAACCAACGACACCGACGATTACACCAAAATGCTTTTACACCAAGCCGAAATGAACGACAAAAAAATCGAAGCCCTGAAAAAAAATTTTACATAGTACTATTTAGGAAATAAAAAAAAATTATCTAAATTTATTTGTCTCCTAATTTGAACGGGGTTGGTAAAGTATAATTGCAAAAAAATATACTGGTGGTGGAGGTAAGCGGGGTTGGGAAAAACCTAAAACCTGCATCGTAATGATAAAAAGAATTAGACTTTTAACAGTAACGTTCGACTCGCAGATAAAGCCCTACGAAGTGCCCGCCTTTCGTGGGGCTATTATCGATAAGGTAGGTCAGCGGCATGTACTTTTTCATCATCACATGGGCGATGGATATTTATACAAGTATCCAAGCATCCAATACAAGGCTATCAATCACAAGCCTGCTATAGTTTGCATCGACCAAGGCGTAGACGAGATACATCATTATTTCGAAAAACCCGACTGGAGCCTATGGTTGGGCGATCGTAAGCTTGAAATGAAGGTTGATAAGCTCCATCTCAATCAGTTTATCCTTCAGGTATGGAACTGCATGTTCGAGTACAAGATACACAACTGGATAGCCCTAAGCCAGGAAAACTATGCCCGCTACAAAAACCTTGAAGCCGAAACCGAACGAATAGAGATGCTCGAACGCATCCTGAAAGGTAATATTCTTGCTTTTGCCAAGGGTGTAGAATGGATGGTTGAAAAACCAATCGAACTTAAAATTACCAGCAGCCCTGTGTCGCACCCTGTAAGTCTTAAAGGGCAAAAGGTGTTGGGATTCAATCTTACGTTTAAAACCAATGTTTTTCTGCCCAACTACATCGGACTGGGCAAAAGCGTAAGTATTGGGTATGGTATGGTAAAACAACTCCATAAAAAAGAGAAAGAAAATAACTAAAATATTATGGCTACAAGAGAAGAAATATATTTAGCAGCCCTACTACACGATATCGGAAAATTTTGGCAAAGAGCGGATGAAAATGGATTAAAGAATAGCCGTATTATAGCTTCTGACTTCAAACATTATGAATCTGAATTTTGTCCAACCAATGAAAAAGGATTATCCCACAAGCATGTGATGTGGACGGCATATTTTATAGAAAAGTACAAAGCCGAATTTATCAGTCTTCTTAAAACCATTGATAATTCTGATATTTATGGTAATTTCATGCATTTAGCTGCGAAACATCATCATGCAACAACAATAGCTGAAAGAATCATACAAAAAGCCGACCATTATTCAGCAGGCTTAGACCGAACCTTAGAAAACGGATGGAAAGATGCTGAAGAAGAGGACGACAATAATTGGGATGCTTTTAAAAGAATACAATTACGCCCTATATTTGCTGGCATAGGAAATATTAATGATGAAGTTAATTTTCAATTCAAAGCACCTATCTCGTCTTTAGAATTATCCGATAGCTTTATAGAGTATAAAGACACAGAATTTACCTATCGACAACTTTGGGAACTTTTTGAGAAAGAATTCAAGTTTATCCAAACCTCTAATTTTAAAGCATTCACAGAATCACTGCTTTCGTTGTTGCACAAATACACTGTCAGAATACCTGCATCTACAAAATCATATCCCGATGTATCGCTATACGACCATCTAAAAACAACTGCTGCTTTTGCTATTTCTTTATACGATTATATCAACGAAACCGGCCGAAATCAATTCCCAACGTTTGAAGAAAAACCATTTATGCTAATCGGAGGAGATCTATCTGGAATTCAAAAATTTATATACACCATAGCAGCAAGAGGAGCAGCGAAAAATCTTAAAGGGAGGTCCTTTTATCTACAACTTCTTATTGAAAATATTGTACAAAAAATAATTGACGAGCTTAATTTGTTTTCAGCCAATATTATCTATCAAAGTGGTGGAGGTTTCTTTATAATTGCTCCTAACACCGATACAGTAAAAAATAAAATACGAAAAAACATTGACGAAATAGAAGAAAAACTTTTTAAATATCATAAAACCGATCTATACATTGCTATTGAATTTGTCGAGTTTGGTGAAGAAAAAATTTTAAATGGCAATATTGGTTTCATTTGGAATGAGTTAAGAGAAAAACTTAAAAGGAAAAAGAATCAACGATTTAAACATACCATTGTAAAGCATTTTAATAAGTTTTTTGAACCTGATAACAATTTTGAGCCCGACTCTAAAAGAGATTACATAACTGGCGAAATATTAGATAATTCTATTCCTACAAAACAATTGGACGAAGATAATGCTGATAGTATCGTAAATGCATACACCTTTCAACAGATTGAACTTGGCAAGAAGCTAAAAGACGCAGATTTTTGGATTTAAGTAAAGAAAAAATAAAACATTGGGATGACAAGTATTTTTGTCCTTTAGATCTAAACTACTATAATTATTTTATCGACTTGAAAGAAATTAGAGACAGAGAAAAAGAGTTAAGATCTTCTGCTGATAGAGTTATTGTTCGTAGAATCAATAATCTCGATTTTTTGGAACCTATCCAGAAAGGAATTGAAAACACCTACAGTTTTGTCTTTTATGGTGGTAACGACTACCCAAAAGATATAAATAATAATCCAAAGACTTTTGAAGAAATCGCTGGCATAACAGATAAGCATATAAAAGAAAAATTAAAATCACCTGACATGGTTCGTTTAGGCATCTTGCGATTAGATGTTGATAACTTAGGTCATATTTTTAAGGAAGGTTTTAGAAAGAACGATAAAATTATTCCATCTTTCTCAAGATATTCGACACTTAGCCGCAACCTCGACTTCTTTTTCTCGGGTTATATCAATACCATATGGCAGTCAAAAGAAGACTATAAAAATTATACTCAAATTATTTATGCGGGGGGCGATGATGTTTTTATTGTAGGCAAATGGGATACTCTGATATGCTTTGCCAAAGAAATTTATAAATACTTTAAAGCGTGGACCTGTAACAATCCTAATTTTGGATTATCGGGGGGTATTGCTATTGTCCCACCTAAGTTTCCATTACTAAAAGCTGCAGAACTGGCCGAGGAGGAAGAGAAGAACGCTAAAAATCACAAGTTTAACGAGAAAGAAAAAAATGCCATTTCCATTTTCGGTTATGCTTTCAGATGGGAAGAAGAATTTGAAAAAATTTACGACTTAAAAAATAAAATAAAAACTTTACTCGAAAATAAACAAATAGCCCAGAGTTTTCCGAGCACTATTTATAACCTTATGATAATAGCTTACCCTGAAGATGAAATTGGACAAAAAATTGATCCGAGTTTTAAACACCGGGTAAAATGGCTTGTGGCTTATAATTTTAAAAGAGCTATTTCAAGATATAAAGAAGAAGAAACTAAAGAATTTCTTGACAGCTGGAGTAAATACATTTTTACTGATAAAGCTGAAGGATTTGAACAAACTAAGTATAAACCACTTCAAATTTTAGCCTTTGCTGCCCGTTGGGCAGATTATGAATTAAGAAGTAAAATTTAAAATTATATACTATGACAGCTTCTAATGCAAATTATAGAAATAATACAGAAAATCAATCGTCTGAATACATAACAAATGACGATGTAAAAAAATGGATTATTAATGGTATTGATGCTAATGCTATAAAAAAAACTGAAGAATTTGGGAAACAATTAGCAAATAAAAAGTTATCTACGTCTCAAATAAGAAATGTTTTTGGAGAAATGAGAAGGATACAGATGAATGGATATATGAAAGAAAAAGCAGCTTTTATGCTATTAAAGCCCAAATTGGCATATGCTGTAAAAAGAAATGAAAATAAGGGTATAAAAATGTTTTATGAAGTTTTTTGCTATGGATATGATGCTGTTGATAAGACTAATGACGACATCGGAGCAAAGCAATTCGAAAATTTTATGCATTTGCTCGAAGCAATCTTAGCTTATCATAAATATTATGGTGGTAAAGAATAATCTAATAAACAAAAAATATGAGCACAATTGATAATAAACTAAAACTATCAAAAAAGATAGAAATAACCGGCAAAATAATTTGTAAGACCGGACTCCATATTGGAGGTTCAGGCACCAGCATGAACATAGGTGGTATCGATAAATGCGTAATAAGGAATCCTTTAAATAATCAGCCATACATTCCTGGAAGTTCACTTAAAGGAAAAATGCGGGCACTTTTTCAGGTAGCAACAGGAAGTATTAAAAAGCTTGATAAACCTATGGGTGGAGAAGTCTATCATGTTGCAACAGATGATGGCCCTGACGCCGATTTGTTTGGCTCTGCAGCAGGTGATTCTAATCAAAAACCATCGAGGTTAATTGTAAGAGACTGCTATTTGGTTAACGCAGAAGAGTTGCTAAAACATACAGAAATACCATACACCGAGGGCAAAACCGAAGTAGTTATCGATCGAATTACATCGGCCGCATCGCCAAGACAAATTGAAAGGGTGCCGGCAGGTGCCGTATTCGGCCTAAATATAATATTAAATATATGGGAGCAAGACAACAACGAAGACAAGTTAATCCATACTCTTTTTAAATCGCTCGAATTACTTAAAGACGACTACTTAGGAGGCAACGGTTCGAGAGGATATGGACAAATAGCTATTGAAATTAGCAAAATGGTTGAAAAAGACTGTCATGAATATTATGGTTATGATAAAGCTGAACCAAAAGATATTAGCAAGCAATATGCTAAGATTATTGAAAAGTTAATCCAATAATGTATGAAATTTGAAGCTATAAAACTCGAATTTACAACACCAATTCATATTGGACGAGGTTGGGGAGATTTAGATAAATCGGAACCTTTATTACATTCCGACACTCTAAAATCGGCCCTGTTTGCCTCTTTAATTCAGCTTAATCCTGAATGGAAAGCTATACCTGAACGCTTTTTTAATGGCTTTAATATTTCATCTTGTTATCCATACTTTAAAGAACAATTTTTTCTACCCAAACTGTTAGTCGACAAAAAAATTCGAATTAAGGGACTCGATGAAAACAAGCAAATAAAATCGGCAAATAAGATTGAATACCTTGCTTTAGAAATTTTTCACCAATTTATCACAAAGGAGGAAATAGAAATTAATAAGAGTCAACTCTCAAAAAATGGGAAATATGTTTTCTCGAGACCGTTGTCCGAACCATTAAATTTTATTAAGAACACAGCTCAGCAAAGAATAAGAATTGAATACTTTGGAGGAGCCAAACCTTTTTTTGTCGATCGTTTATTTTTTGAAAAAGACTCGGGTTTATATTTTCTTGCAACTTTTAACGATGAAAGCATAAAACAAGATGTTCTTAGAGCTTTAAAATTTCTTGGTACATTAGGTATTGGAACCGACCGAACTGTAGGTAATGGTTTTTTCGACTTTGATGAAGAGAAACATATAAGTCAAATTGAGCTTGAGATTAATAATATAAAGGGGAATGCCTATGCATCTTTAGGGCTGTACCTTCCAAAAAAAGATGAAATAGAGAGTTTTGATATCGATAAAAGCTTTTGGAATATTAAGGAAAGAGGAGGATTTATGGCAGGTTCGGAATATTTGAAGTTTCGACATCTTTTAAAAACACCCATTCACATGTTTACTGAAGGTTCGGTATTTTATACCAATATTAAACCCGTTGGAAGATGCGAAAATCTTAAACCACCCAAGTGGAAAGACGCTGACTTACACAATATCTACCGCTGTGGACAACCCATTTTTATACCTGTTAAAATATAATTATTATGACCTACAAAGCATTAATAACAACTTTAACACCTGTGCATATAGGAAATGGCGTGAAATACAAACATAAAGTTGAATTTTTTTCTGACAATAAATATGTTTACATTATTGATCCTGAAAAGATTCTTGCATTGATTGGACAACAAGGAATTGAAAGTTGGGTAAAAGCTATTAATGATGGGGTTGCCATAAAAGAGTTTCTAAAAAACAGACAATTTGATATTGAAAAAATAATTGTAAAGAAATGCCCCTTAGCTAATCAGATAAAAAAAGATAAAGAATTGCACGAACAAATATACAATCCTCTTTTAGGCCCATATATTCCCGGTTCATCTATTAAGGGAGCAATTAAAACAGCAATTCTCGACTTCTTGACTGACAATAGCACAAATTTACAAAATATCGAATTAAATGATATCAGGCTGGAGGAAGAAAATGAAAATGGCAACATAAAAATTGAATGGAAGGACGAAATAATAGATAAAAAACTATTCGGACAGGATGCTAATCACAAATCTACACGCTTTATAAAAGTTGGTGATGCTTATTTTATAAATACTAAAACAAAAATTTATTTTACACAAGCCCTAAATGCAGAAGGGAATGCCGATAATGGTAAGTGGAAATTTAATGGTAGTATATCTAATTTATATGAAACTATTCCGGAAAATTCAAAAGCACTGTTTCAATTTTCAATTGATCAGAATTTATTTAAACTTAACGAAAAATATGAATCAGTTAAATGGACAAATATAGAAACCCGTTTTTTAACAGATAATCTAGTACACATTATAAACAATGCCACTAAGAGTGCTCTCGAAAAAGAATTAAAATATTTTGAATCTTATTCTGATATTGTTTCTAATGATAAAGGTAAAGAAAAATATTTAACCTATCTACAAAAGATTAGAGAAGAATTTGATAAATTGTCAGATAATGAGTTTATAATTCGAGTTGGGGCTAATAGTGGCTATAATTTTATGACCCTAAGATGGATGGATAAACTAGACTTTTTTCAACCAACCCGATCAAATCCATACTATTTAGAACTTAGAAAAGCTATACAAAAAAACAGAAATCGAAAAAATTACTCAGCAGAATATATTTGGCCACGCACCCGCAAAATAACCACAACGGGTATACCTTTTGGTTTTATTAAGATATCTCCTATTAATAGCGACGAAGAATATTTACAAATAAAAAAACAATTAGAAACAAAAGCAAATGACCTCCAACAAATTCACATTGAAAAACTTAATAATACGACTGATGTCTCAATACATTTCAAAACCGAAGTAGTTCCACAAGCATATAAAGGCAAAATTGAACAAGGAATAAAAGTACCTGCTGTAGTGATAAAACCAGGCAAACCTAATATTGTAAAACTGCTTATTGAAAATAATGAAATTACGATATCACTAAACGGATATGCTTCAGAACTACCTGAACATAAATATATTTATGTAAAAATAACAGAATTTTCAAAAGGTCAAATTAGGAGAGTAAACTTTCTTTCGGAAGTTAAAGAATGAATAAATTATGTTTTAGACATTAAATATTTATAAAAATGAGTACCTTCCTTGTATCGATCATTTCCGAGCAAAGTGCGCCCAACTTTCTTTTTATAAAAGAATTTCAGAACCAAGTAGACAAATTTCTCTTTCTCACAACCGACGCTATGGAAAAATTAAATAAAACGAAACAAATTTGCGATGCAGCCAATATTGATAAAGAAAAACGTATTAAAACCAATATTAATGAAGATTTTTTAGAACAAAGTATTAATAAACTTGGAAAACTCCCTCTTTCGTCCGATAATCATTACCTTGTAAACCTAACCGGTGGTACAAAGATGATGGCCATAGCGGTTTGGCGTTTTTTTCATCAATTCAAAAATGTGCGTTTTTTTTATGTGCCATTAAACAAAGGAGTTTACAACGAACTATTCGACGACAAACCTGCTCAAACGCAACACTTTACTTACAATATTTCTCTCGAGGAATACCTCAAAATTTACGATATTCGCTTCGAATGCCAACCCCTTTTGTGCAGGAGTGCTAAGATAGCTGAAGACATTTTTAATGATGTAAAAGCT
>JAOAFU010000215.1 GCA_026416115.1 Bacteroidales bacterium
CTTTCCACCGCTCCCATGTTATGGCTTACGAAAAGTACGGTACGGCCTTGGTCGTGGCTTACCTCGTGCATTTTACCCAGCGCTTTTTTCTGAAATTCGGCATCGCCTACGGCCAGTACCTCGTCCACAAGAAGTATCTCGGCGTTGAGGTGAGCGGCCACGGCAAACCCCAACCGCACGGTCATACCGCTTGAGTATCGCTTAACCGGGGTGTCGAGATATTTGGCTACGCCGGCAAATTCAACTATCTCGTCGAGGCGGCGGTCAATCTCCCAGCGTCGCATGCCCATCAGGGTACCGTTCATGTATATGTTCTCGCGCCCTGTCATCTCGGGATGAAATCCCGTACCCACTTCGAGTAGGCTGGCTATACGGCCCTTAACCTTTACAGCGCCTTCGGTGGGCGAGGTAATCCGCGAAAGAATCTTAAGCAGGGTACTTTTACCAGCACCATTGCGGCCTATAATCCCCAACACCTCGCCTTGCTGTACCTCAAAATTGATATCGCGTAACGCCCATACCATCTCCCCTTTTTCGGCTCGTTGGGTGCGATCGTTTACTTGTCCTATCTTTAAATAAGGATCTTCTTTCCCCCGGATCCTATACCACCATCGTTTTAGATCGTGCGAGAGAGTGCCTGTGCCCACTTCGCCCAAACGATACAGTTTGCTCACCCCCTCAACTTTTATTACTGTCGGCATTCTCAATATGCTGCATTGATTTTTACAAAAGTAATACAAAAGAATTTCTTTTGCAGGAGACTTCGAAAAAACCTTGTTTGGAGATTATTGGCTGGTACTTCTACTAAGATTCGAAAAGTATGCAGGAAAATCTTCTCCTGATTATCCTCAATAACCAAATTTTTATACCTAAAGTTAGGTATTTAGTACTTGTATAGAAAACTGGTTTTATTGCATTTGCAGTGCCGATGCGGTTTTTTGGCAACATTATTAATAAATCGAAAAATGTTTTATATTTACAAAAATATCAGGTTCTACCTATGGGCATTTTTATCGAAAAAACCAACCATACCCCTCGCATTCGTTTCGAGAACGGAAAGCTTACCCTTTCGGGTCGTTCGATACCCGAAGACAGCATTGGTTTTTTCGAACCTCTTATGAACGAGCTTATAGCTTATGCAAAGAACCCCGCATCTCATACCGAAGTAAATCTGATGCTCGAGTATTCCAACAGCAGTACAAATCGAATGCTGGTCTCTATTTTCGAAATTTTAAAGGAAGTACAAGCAGCGGGTCATAGTGTTACGGTCAACTGGTACTACGTTGTTGACGATAGGGGGATGTACGAGTTGGGTAACGACCTGAAAGATATTTCGACATTACCTTTTGCCTTAATCGAGGTCGAAGATTTTCCTGAGTAAAAAAGCATTTTAATTTGCTTAATCCTCGTCTCCTTCGAGTTCCATCCGCAGAGCTACCATCTTAATAGCAGCAACGGCAGCATCTTCGCCTTTGTTGCCCAACGAGCCACCAGCGCGTTCTTTTGCCTGTTCGTAGGTATTGGTAGTAAGTACGCCAAAAATAAAAGGTATTCCGTACTGAAGATTAAGCTCAGTTATACCATGGGTAACCGATTGGCAAACATACTGAAAATGAGGTGTCTCGCCTTGTATAACACAACCCAAACAAATCACAGCATCCACATCGGTATATTCGGCCAGATATTGGGCACCGAGGGTTAGCTCCACACTTCCGGGCACGCGTTTAATGATGATATTGGAAGGTAATGCCCCTTTTGCAATGAGGGTATTATATGCTCCCTCGAGCAGCGCTTCGGTAATCTCTGCGTGCCATTCCGACACGACTATCCCGAACGACATTGAAACGGCGGTAGGTATATGATTAAACTGAGGTTTGCGAACCGTTGCCATATGATCGGATTATCACTGCTTTTTCAGAAGAAACTCAACCCGTGTGATATACTTGTCGATAAGACGCGCTTCGTTCGAACGGGGATAGTTTTTCTTGATCGATTGGTAAATTTCGAGGGCTTCTTTGTAATTTTTCTGTAGTTCGCAAATGCCAGCTGCTTTCATCAAATATATAGGTGCAGTAAAATCGTTGTCTCCTTTTTTAGCTGCCTTATAGTAATATTTGATAGCTTTTTCGTAATTACCCAGCTCGGCATACGCATCGCCAGTTGCTCCTAATGCAATGGGTTTTACGAGCTTATCGCTACTGCTGAATTTTTTTAACTGATCAATTGCCGCCTGGTAATTTCCAAGGTGCAGATAACACAAACCAGCATAATAATGCGCCAGGTTGGCACTTGAGGTAACCCCATACTCGTCGATAATTTTCAAAAAGCCCCAGTTGTTGCCATCACCATTGAGCGCCAGATTAAACGAGTCTTTTTCAAAATAGCGCTCGGCCATAAACATCTGTTCTTGTGCCTCTTTTTCGAGTGGTGCTACATAGGCTCTTTTGTAAAGGAAAAATCCGCCTACCAAAACAACTATGGCGGTTAAAACTATGGTAATGATTTTCTTGTTGTTCTCAAAAAAAAGTTCGATCGAACTTAATGTGTGAGCTACTCCTTCTGTCGTAGTGTGTTGTTCTTTATTCTTTTCTGCCATTTTGCATAGGGTTTATAAAGTAGGTGGCAAATGTAATGGTTTTTTTGGAAAAAGTAAACCCGATTAACCCGAAAACTATTTATAAAAAATTCAATTTTATCAAATCTAACACTGGCAACTCCACCAGAGAATAAAGTGACACTGGCCTTCTTACCTAAGAGCAAAGTGGCACTGGCATCCTTGCCAGTGAAGAAAACATTTGAATAAAAGAACAAAAAAGGTTCTCGGGCAGGATGCCCGAGGCACAGTAAATGTGGCACTGGCCTCCTTGCCAGTGTTAAAGAAGCATCATACAACGCTATCAGATTAAGAATTGACACTGACCTTCTTACCTAAGAGCAAAGTGACACTGGCCTCCTTGCCAGTGAAGAAAACATTTGAATAAAAGAATAAAAAAGGTTCTCGGGCAGGATGCCCGAGGCACAGTAAATGTGGCACTGGCCTCCTTGCCAGTGTTTAACTAATACCATCCTCCTTTTCAGGGTTAAATCGGGCAGTATCCTCCATTCAGCTTGTAACTAAGTGAGGGGTTGTCTTTGCTCATATTTTTGTGCTAATTACCCTGATGAGTACAATTTCGGGTATAGTGGCAATACGTACCGGTGGCCCCCAGGTACCGTATCCCGATGAAACGTAAAAATGGGTATTACCTATTTTTTTATAGCCATAGGGTAGGGTATAAACCCAGCTGACTACATGATTAAATGGCCAGAATTGACCATTGTGCGTATGTCCCGATATTTGAAGGTCGACAGGATATCGGGCAACCTCGTCGAGATGATAAGGTTGATGATCGATAAGGATATTAAATTTGGTCGAGTCGATATCCCGAAGTAGTTCTGCCAACGATTTACGGATGCTGCCATTCATTCGGCGGGCATGGAGATCGTCGCGGCCAATGATGGTTATATATTCGTTTATTGTTTGCAGCGAATCTTTTAGCCAATGCAACGAAAGGGTTCGGATGTATTTTTCCGAAGAGTTTATCCCCCCAATGTATTCGTGATTACCTGGTACGGCATAAACACCCAAACGCGACTTAAGCTTGCGGATAGGTGCCCCCACATCGTTCTTGAATATATAGCCGTGAGCCTCGTCGAGCAAATCGCCTGCAATAATTACCATGTCGGGATGCAAATGATTAATGGTTTGCACCATTTTTTCGAGAAATGCTGTACGAACGAGGCTCCCCATATGCAGATCCGATACCACTGCAATGGTAAGCTCATTCGAAACTCCAAGCGGCTTTGTTGTCTCCACAATAACTTCTTTCAGGCGTGGTCGTTTGGCATTCAGGTATCCTATACTTACAGCCAAAAAAACTATTCCAACAATAGCGTAAAAAGCTACTTTTTTAACATTAGCAAAGGCTATGGTATTTTGGGGAGGTAGAAAAGGAATGATCCAGTTTATCAGTCTAACAATATCGAAAGAAAGCAGTGCGAGAAAAAGATAAAGTGCAATAATCAGCCAGAATGCGCCAATGAGGGCTGCTGTTTCGTGAAATGCGCTATGAGATTGAATGGTAAAACGTCCAAAGACAAAAGAAAAGGCCAACAAAACAAAAAAAACCGAAAACAACCAGAAACTACGCTCGGAGTATGGCCAAAGCATCCGCAGCCTCATCCAAACATACCAATGGGCAAGAACGTAAATAAATAAAAAGGTGCTGATAAAAATGACAAAAGGTAAATTTTTCATATCGCATGATCTTAGACCTAAATAAACATCGTAAGAAGTAAAAAGTTATCGAATGCGGTCGGCCGAACGAACAAGCTCTTCATCGCGACGGATAAATTTACGTGCTAACCAAGTAAGCACCAGTGAAATATAGGGGTAAAAAAATGCAAGTTTTAGTTTATAGTGCGGAAAACTATGTGCAGTTTGAATAAATTGCCAAAGCTCCGAACCGGCCACAACAAAAAGCAAAAACATAATAATTCCACAGAGATTAATCTGAAGTATGCGATTTCGAAAACTAAATATCGTGAGAAATGTTAATGATAGGATAATAATAACAAGAATACTGATGGAATAGTTGTAGTACACCGGAATTTCTTCGATATTCAAAACCTTGACGAGACCTTTGTGATAAAGGGCAAAGGTCTCACCCGATTGGGACATAAATAAGCCGAATGGAAAAAAAAGAAATAGCACCATGAATAATAGTACAAGTGCCAATAATAAGGATTGAATTCTTTGGATCATGACCGTCGATTTTAGAAAGGCAAATATAATTACAGCCCATGAAAATTTCATTTTTTTCGCTTATCTTTCCTGTTAAAAATAAGCCAAAAGTAAATATCGCTTGTACAATAAATAATTTGTCTTAATTTTTGCCCCGAAAAAAAAAGTGGAAAAAGTCATACTATAAACTAAATGATTAGCGAATGAAAATTAAAAAGGTTCTCATTGCCAATCGTGGCGAGATTGCGGTGCGCGTGATGCGGACATGCAAGGAGATGGGGATTAAAACAGTAGCCGTTTATTCCGATGTCGATCGTACCTCGATGCATGTACGATATGCCGACGAAGCGGTGCATATTGGTCCTTCCCCATCAAACGAAAGTTATCTGGTGAAAAGCAAAATTATCGAAGCCGCCAAGCGAACAGGCGCCGATGCAATTCATCCAGGTTATGGTTTTTTGTCCGAAAACGCCGAATTTGCCAAAATGGTTCGTCAGGCCGGCATTATTTTTATTGGTCCTTCGTCGCATGCTATTTCAATGATGGGCGATAAAATCATTGCCCGCCAGACAGCCATAAAATGCGGTGTTCCGGTGGTCCCAGGCACTACCGATCCGGTATCGAACGAGCAGGAAGTCATGCGCATTGCCAAAGAAATAGGATTTCCGGTAATTATCAAGGCTTCGGCTGGTGGTGGTGGCAAGGGTATGCGTCTGGTCGAAGACGAAAGTCAATTGGCCAATATGTTGCGCATGGCCAAAAGTGAAGCAATGGCTGCTTTCGGCGACGACTCGGTTTATGTCGAGAAGTACATTACTTCACCACATCATATCGAGTTTCAGGTATTGGCCGACCAGCACGGAAATGTTATTCATCTATGCGAGAGGGAATGCTCTATTCAGCGGCGTCATCAGAAGATGGTAGAGGAAACCCCTTCACCCATTATGACCCCCGAGTTACGCGAGGAGATGGGCGAAGCTGCTGTTCGACTTGCCAAAGCAGTCGATTACGAAGGAGCCGGTACTGTCGAGTTCCTCGTCGACGAAAACCTGAATTATTACTTCCTCGAGATGAATACGCGTTTGCAGGTCGAACATCCTGTTACAGAGTTTGTTATTGGTTTAGATTTGGTCAAAGAGCAGATTCGAATTGCAGCAGGTGAACCATTACGGTTTAACCAGTCCGACATTACTCAGAAAGGGCATTCGATCGAGTGTCGTATCAGCGCCGAAGATCCCGATAATAATTTTATGCCCGATCCGGGACTCATTCTGCACATTACCGAACCTACCGGTTTTGGCGTACGTACCGATAGCTATGTTTATAAGGGGTTCGAAATCCCCATCTACTACGATCCGATGATCGCCAAACTTATCGTTTGGGGTACAACACGCAACGACGCTATTCATCGTATGATTCGTGCGCTCGACGAATACAAGATAAGCGGTATTAAAACTACCATTCCTTTCCTCGAAAAAATAATGACAGCCCCCGACTTTGTAAAAGGCAAGTACGATACCCATTTCATTCAAAAGAATGCCGATTATCTAAAAGAGCGCGAAAAGGTTAATCCTACCACAGAGGACATTGCTGCTATTGCAGCGTTTTATCATCATTTCTTGCGGGTAAATAAAATCCAAAATATCTATATCATCGAAAAAACTCACGATTATTGGAAAAATTACGGGCGCAGGAAAAATGTCATTCGCATCTGATTCTATATCAGTTAGACTTTAATAAATTTTCTTTATTAATCGATCAAATACGTTGAACTAAAAGAAAGCTACATGAATCAGAATTTTGATATTAAAATAGGTAATCGTCTGGCAAAAATTAAAATCCTCAAGCAGGATGGGAGTAAAATTCTTTTCGATGTCGATGGAAAGAAATATGAGGTAGATATTGCTCAGGTCGATGCAGGATATTCAATTCTCTGGAATCAAAAGTCTTATAACGTAGAGATTCTTGAGAGTGAGGATCCTAAACACATGGTGGTTAATACTTTGCACAACAGTTTCGAGGTGGATATAGTCGATGCCGAATACCGATATCTCGAAAGCCGAAACAAAAACAAGGAGATCGAAGGAGGAAATGTTATTTCATCGCCTATGCCGGGTCGTGTCGTTCGTATTCTGGTTAAAGAAGGCGATGCTGTGACCCTTGGCCAAACGGTGATCATCGTATCGGCCATGAAGATGGAGAGCGAGTACAAAGCTACCAAAGATGGTGTGATCAAGCATGTCCATGTGAAGGAGGGCGAGGTGGTAAATGGCCATCAGCCTCTTATTACCATTGAATAATAAATGTTTGTTAACTTAAAAAAGAAACTTATGACTTTGAAAGAAAAATATCAGCAGTACGAAGAAAAAATGAAGGCAGCAGAGGTTGCCGGTGGCGAAGAGCGTATTGCCAAACAGCATAAAGCAGGCAAGCTTACCGCCCGTGAACGTGTTTTAGCTTTGCTCGATCCAGGTACTTTCGTCGAGCTCGATAAGCTGGTTGTTCACCGCTGCACCGATTTTGGTATGGACGAAAATAAAATACCCGGCGATGGTATTGTGACGGGTTATGGCAAAATCGATGGTCGATTGGTCTATGTTTTTGCGCAAGACTTTACTGTTTTTGGAGGAAGCCTTAGCCGTACCAATGCCGATAAGATTATCAAGCTACAAAAAATGGCCATGCGTATGGGTGCCCCCATCATTGGACTTAACGACTCGGGAGGTGCTCGTATTCAGGAAGGTGTGCAAAGTCTCGCAGGGTATGGCGATATTTTTTACCACAACGTGCTTTCGTCGGGGGTAATTCCTCAGATATCGGTCATACTCGGACCTTGTGCTGGTGGAGCTGTGTATTCGCCGGCTATTACCGATTTCATCTTTATGAGCAAAAAAAACAGCTACATGTTTGTAACTGGTCCCGATGTGATTAAGGCTGTTACGCACGAAGAGGTTACTATGGAAGAACTGGGTGGTGCTACTACTCACAATGCAACCAGTGGCGTAGCGCATTTCATGGGCGAATCGGACGAGGATACGCTTATGATGGTGCGCGAATTACTTAGCTTTATCCCTTCTAACAATTTGGCCGATCCTCCTGTACAACCCTGTGTCGACGATATCAACCGCGAAAGCGAAAAACTACAATTTCTCATACCCGACGATCCCAACAAGCCTTACGACATGAAGGAAATAATCCTCGAAACAGTTGATAATCATTACTTTTTCGAGGTTCAACCCTACTATGCCACCAATATGATTATAGGTTTTGCCCGATATGGTGGTCGATCGGTAGGTATCGTGGCTAACCAACCCAACAATTTGGCTGGCGTACTCGATATCAACTCTTCTGTTAAGGCTGCACGTTTTGTCCGTTTCTGCGATGCTTTTAATATTCCAATCATTACTTTTGTCGATGTGCCCGGTTTCTTGCCTGGTACCATCCAGGAATATGGTGGTATCATTCGTCATGGCGCTAAGCTGATGTATGCCTATGCCGAAGCTACCGTCCCTAAAATTACCATTATTACTCGTAAAGCTTATGGTGGTGCCTATATTGTGATGGCCAGCAAACATTTAGCTGCCGATATTAACCTGGCTTACCCCTCGGCCGAGATTGCTGTTATGGGTCCCGAAGGTGCTGCAAATATTATTTATAAAGGAAAAATCAAAACCGAAGAAGAGCGCCAGCGTGCTATCGAAAATTATCGAAATACCTTTGCAAATCCATATAAAGCTGCCGAACTTGGCTATCTCGACGATATCATTCTGCCCAAATATACCAGGATGAAAATTATTCAGTCGCTCGAGATGTTGCAGAATAAGGTAAAAAATGCACCACCCAAAAAACACGGTAATATCCCATTATAATTCTTCGTAGAGACGTCACCCCAGACGTCTCTATTTTTTTACCATACATTTGTAATACTGGAACGCTTGCCAGCGATTTATCTAAATCTTTTATCGGATGTCCTTGCAAATGTAAAAAGATGTGCATAACATCTATCATTATTCCATAATTTCTGAAGTTTTGGAATATGGTGCCGAATATGCTGTTACTAAGAGTTTCACTGAGTTTTGTTGACACGGATATCTTGTTGTATTGTTTCAAAAAAGCTATTGCTTTAGTGTATAATCAATCCGTCTTTATTTTCCTTTAACTCCGTTGGTATAACCGCCAGAATCTCTTCAGTAAGAGCATTCAGTAGATGGTTTTTGCAAAACACAGACGAATATACAATGCCAACTTCCCTTCTTGGAATCGGAGGATTAAATTCCCGAACCTGTTGCACTTTTTTTAGCTCATCGAGTTGTTGCAGCGAAAGAAAAGGCAGTAAGGTCATTCCAAATCCCCTGTCGACAAGTTTTATTATAGTTTCGAGATTACCGGTTTCAAAAGTTATTCTGTTGTTTTTATTTAGCCATTCAATTGCCTGAGCTTTGCAAACCGATAACACTTGGTCCCTCAGGCAATGTCCTTCTTTAAGTAGCAAAAAATCCTGAATATTTAGATCATGTTGGTCTATTTTTTTCTTATTAAGTAATTCGTGGCCAGTGGGAAGAAAAGCTACAAAAGGCTCATAATACAGAGTCTTGGTTTGCAGGTTACCATGCTCCGAACGAAGTGCAATAATGCCCAAGTCGAAATAACCTTTGGTTATACCTGCAATTACTTCATCTGTGGTTACCTCGTCAATGACTAACTCAATTCGGGGATATTGATCTACAAAGTTTTTTAAAAACATGGGTAACAGGTATGAGGATATGGTTGGAATTATAGCTATTCTTAATGTGCCGGAATATTCCCCCATCTCTTCAAGCAAAAGCATGCGGATTTTTTCTTTTTCTTTCAGCACTAGCTTTGCCTGTTCTATAATTTTAAAACCTATATTCGTTGGTTGTACCGGATGACGATCGCGGTAAAATAATGTTACCCCAAGTTCTTCTTCAATTTTTTGAATCTGCATGCTTAAGGTTGGTTGTGTCACAAAGCAATGCTTAGCAGCCTCAGAGAAACTGCCATATTTTTCAACTGCAACTATGTATTCTAATTGGACTAAAGTCATATTATAAATTTTTTCTATACAAATATAAAAATTATCGATTTGATTTATACTGAAAAAGAATGCAATTTTGCTGTTAGATGTGAAATTACTGTTAAGCTATTGGCCAATAGTTGCATACAGAAATTAAAATAATTAAATTTATAAAAAATTAGGGAGGAACCTGTTATGAGTCATAATCCATCCGAAGGTAAATGTCCATTTCCTCATTCGGTATCGATGGGAAAAGTGGGTACTACAAATGAGCAATGGTGGCCGCGCCGGCTCAAGCTGAATATTTTGCGGCAGAACTCTCACTTGTCCAATCCAATGGATAAGCATTTCAACTATAAGGAAGCTTTTAAGAGCCTCGATTATTATGCGTTAAAGAAAGATTTGGAACAGCTGATGACACAATCGCAAGAATGGTGGCCAGCCGATTTTGGGCATTATGGTCCCCTTTTCATACGTATGTCATGGCATGCTGCTGGTACCTACCGCATAGGCGATGGTAGAGGAGGGGCGAGTGGTGGTTTGCAACGTTTTGCTCCCCTCAATAGCTGGCCCGATAACGTAAACCTAGATAAAGCCCGTAGGCTGTTGTGGCCTATCAAACAAAAATATGGCAACAAAATATCATGGGCCGATCTTTTGGTTTTGGCAGGTAATGTCGCCATGGAAACCATGGGTTTTAAGACATTTGGCTTTGGTGCAGGTAGAGAAGATGCATGGGAACCCGACGAAAGCATATATTGGGGTTCGGAAGCCGAATGGTTATCGGATAAAAATAGATATACCGGCGACCGAGATTTGGAAAATCCTTTGGCTGCTGTTCAAATGGGTCTTATCTATGTTAACCCAGAAGGTCCGGGCGGTAATCCCGATCCTCTTCTGGCTGCCAAAGACATTAAGGTAACCTTTTCCCGAATGGGTATGAATCTTGAGGAGACTGTTGCCTTGATTGCTGGTGGACATACTTTTGGAAAAGCACACGGTCAGGGCGATCCTAAGCTTATGGGTCCCGAACCCGAAGCTGCCGATATCGAACAACAAGGACTGGGTTGGAAATATAATTATAAATCGGGTAAAGGCCCCGATACGTTAACCGGCGGCCCTGAGGTTACATGGACAACAACGCCCACAAAATGGGGTCACGATTTCTTTAAACACTTATTTGAATACGAATGGGAACTCACTAAAAGTCCTGCCGGAGCCTATCAATGGGTTGCCAAAAATGCCCCAGAGATCGTACCCGATGCTTTTGACCCTAATAAAAAACATCGGCCTACAATGCTTACTACCGATCTTTCCTTACGTTTCGATCCTGAATTCGAAAAAATATCCCGTAAATTCTATGAAAACCCAGAACTATTTGCCGATGCTTTTGCTCGTGCATGGTTTAAACTTCTCCACCGCGACATGGGTCCAAAATCAAGATATTTAGGGCCTGAGGTTCCTAAGGAAGATCTTATTTGGCAAGATCCTATTCCACCAGTTAATCATAAGCTTGTGGAGGAAAAAGATATTGAAAGTCTCAAAAAAACAATTCTAACTAGTGGACTTTCAATTTCCGATTTAGTAACTACCGCTTGGGCATCTGCTTCAACTTACCGCAACTCCGACAAACGTGGGGGTGCTAATGGTGCTCGAATTCGTCTTGAGCCACAGAAAAACTGGGAGGTAAATAATCCTGTTCGACTTGCCAAAGTACTTTCGGTACTCGAAAAAATTCAACAGGATTATAATAAAGCACAATCCGACGGAAAAATGATTTCGTTGGCCGATTTGATTGTACTTGCAGGATGTGCAGCTGTCGAAAAAGCCGCATATGAGGCTGGATTTACCATTAAAGTTCCATTTACCCCGGGACGAATGGATGCGCTTCAAGAGCAAACAGATGTTGCTTCTTTTGCTGTGCTCGAACCTATTGCTGATGGTTTTAGAAATTATGCACGGGAAACAGTTGCAGCTCATGCCGAACATATCCTGATCGACAAAGCCCAGTTACTTACCCTTTCGGTTCCCGAATTGACAGTGTTAATCGGAGGTATACGTGCACTTAAGGCTAACTATGATGACTCCAACTTTGGTGTTTTAACTCATCGTCCTGGACAGCTAACCAACGATTTCTTCGTCAATTTGCTCGACATGAGTACTGAATGGAAAGCCATCGATGAAAATAAAACCAAGTTCGAGGGTAAAGACCGTAAGACCGGTCAAACCAAATGGCATGCTACTCGGGTCGACCTGATTTTTGGGCACGATTCCGAATTACGTGCAGTCGCCGAATTTTATGCTTGCTTCGATAATAAAGAAAAATTCGTAAAAGATTTTGTCGCAGCATGGACTAAGGTGATGAACCTCGACAGGTTTGATTTACAATAGCTATTTCACTTCTCTGAATATTGCCCGGTTTTTGTGAGTAATATTACAAAAATCGGGCTTTCTTCGTATTAGTCTTTTACAATAAATGCTCCTTTAATACCACTTTTTTTTATAAAAGTTCTTGCAACTTCGTAGTCAAAAGGTCCAACTCGGTACTTATACCAGTAATTTACGAATTTTTCAACTACTTCGAGCGTGTCCGTGACCAGTTCATTCAGTTGCCATTTATTCAAAGGTACACGACAGGCGGCTATTTGCACCCAGTACTTCGAGGTCTTATCTGCACCTTTTTCTAGTGTAGCAGTGGAGGTTTGATATTTTACTTCATCATCAAATATACCATGTGAGAAAACTGGCTGTTGCTCATAAATCGTTGGTGTGTTTATAGAATTTCCCGCATATTCTTCTTTTTTTCCCTCCATTTGTATCTCCTCTGTAGATACTGTTTTTATATTGGGTTGCAATTCCTTAGTCGGTTTAGTATGTTGCGATGGTGACTGTTTTAGCAACGAATCGTTGCGTTGGCGATTTCTAATTTTGGTCTGGGGATCCGACTCAAGTGGTGTAGTGCGATATATTTCATATACTTTTTCTGTCAGTTCAATCGCTTCATTTAACTTACTACATGTTTCTTTTAGAATTTGCAACTTGGCCCCTAAATCTTCAACTCTATCAACCTCGTTGAGTCCGTTAAGCGCGGCTATATATACATCGCGTGCCTGCGATGAGTAATCGAGTGCAACCGAAACTTCATCGGGTTCGCCTTTAAACTTTGTCCAAAACTCGTAATTGTGCGAAGAGTAGGTTTCGTATATCGTCCTGTATTCGGCTATTAGTGATCTATATATCGATAACAATTTTAACATTCCTTCCTTACTCGCAGGTTGTTCAATGGTTTGCTCTAATGCAAGATTCTTTTCAATATTTTTTTTGGCTGTAGTAATCTGTTTAAGATTTTTGGCTGATAGTTCATAATAAGTATACTTTTGTCCGTTTACCTCAACAGAACAAAACGAAACAAACAGCAACAGCCATATCGGCCTGAACAATTTCGTTATTAGGATTGTATTTGTAAATATTTTATTATTTCTTGAATACATATACATTATTCTCTTCATCGTCAAACTTCGTTTGTGCAATACAGACGTGGACAAATAGTTGAACTTTTTAACTGAAACTTTTCATTCGCAGTGTTAGGTACTGTTTGTATTATGCGATGTATGTTATAGTTTATTAAATTTACAACAATTTTAATTCCACATCCAGATTATACTTAAATTTGTCAGCATGGTTTCACTATTTGTCAGATAAAAATGGATTATCCCTATAAAGAAAAGCAAGAGCAGTTCGACCGTCGTTACCTTGAAATGGCATTGATTTGGTCGAAGAATTCCTATTGTAAACGACGGCAAGTCGGTGCTTTGATTGTAAAGGGGAAAATGATAATATCCGACGGATACAATGGGACACCGGCTGGTTTTGAGAACGAGTGTGAGGATGCAAATGGAGTTACTAAACCCTATGTATTGCATGCCGAAGCTAATGCTATAACAAAAGTTGCCAAGTCGAACAACAGTAGCGAAGGTTCAACATTATATGTTACCACTTCTCCATGTCTCGAGTGTGCAAAACTAATCATTCAATCGGGAATTAGCAGGGTGGTATTTTGCGACCGTTATCACAACGAGGATGGTCTGCGTTTATTAGAAAGAGCAGGCATCGAAATTGTTCACATTAAATTCGAACGTTATGGACAAGAATAATTCAAGAACTAGCGCTTTACTTCCACTAATTATCTCTTTTTCGCTAATCATAGGCATACTAATAGGCTTTTATGTACACCGTCGCAGTGTGATCCAGAGTGATAAAATATTTCTATATCCCAAGTCAAACAAACTGCTCAATGTCATTAAACTGATAGAGGCAGAGTATGTTGATACCGTGTCGGTCGATCGACTTACCGAACAAACCATTGAGTCGATTCTCAAACAACTCGATCCCCACTCGGCCTACATCCCTGCTTCCGAGCTACAAGCAGTTACCGAGCCTTTGGAAGGGAACTTCAGTGGCATTGGGGTTCAGTTTAACATGCAGAACGATACGGTAGTAATTGTCAATACAATTCCCAATGGACCCTCTGCATTGATTGGCATTCAGCCTGGCGATAGAATCATAAAGGTGAACGATACCCTTGTGGCAGGTGTCAAAATGCCCAGCGATGCTATTGTTAAACGTCTCAAAGGTCCAAAAGGTACCAAGGTTAAAGTAACCATTTTGCGTCCCTCGACCCGTCGTCAGATCGATTACGACATTACGCGAAACACCATTCCGTTATACAGTGTAGATGTCTCCTATATGCTGGCGCCCGAAATTGGCTACATCAAAATCAACCAATTTGCCCGCACTACTTTCGATGAATTTATTAATGCTGTAAATCAGCTTCATATGGAAGGGATGAGCAAGCTTATCGTCGACCTACGAGGAAATGGAGGGGGTTATCTTGATGTAGCAATTAAAATAGCCGATCAATTTCTCGATGAAAATCGGCTGATTGTATATACCCAGGGAAGGGCGAAACCTCGCGAAGACTTTTTCGCCACTGCCTCGGGGATATGCCAGAACGATTCTGTTGTTGTGCTGATCGATGAATTTTCAGCATCAGCCTCTGAAATTTTGGCTGGTGCAATTCAGGATAACGATCGGGGACTAATTGTCGGCCGTCGTTCGTTTGGCAAAGGCCTTGTCCAAGAGCAGATTCCACTATCCGATGGGTCGGCCGTGCGACTTACGGTAGCCCGATACTATACTCCTACCGGACGTTGTATTCAAAAACCTTACACCCCTGGTTCCGACGAGTATTATAAGGATATTACTCAGCGTTATTTACATGGGGAGTTTCTTACTAAAGATAGTATCAAACTCAACGATTCTCTAAAATATACAACCCCTGGCGGAAGAACGGTTTATGGAGGTGGTGGAATTATGCCCGATATTTTTGTAGGGGTCGATACCTCTGGCTTTAGCAAACTTTACGATGAGGTTACTGATCGGGGTCTAATTTACAGATTTGCTTTTCAATATAGCGATAATAATCGTTTGGCACTATCGCGTTTTAAAACGGTCGAGTCGCTACGGGATGAATTAAGGAAAAGAAAAGTTTTCGAGTTGTTTATTGATTTTGTCGGCAAACAGGGTTTAAAGGTTAATTCGGCCGATATCAAAGCTTCCAGAAAGCTTATTTCAACTCAACTTGAGGCATATATATGTCGTAACTTTTTCGACAACAAAGGATTCTATCCTATCATGGGCGAAATTGATAATACATTAAAAAAAGCGGTGGAGATTTTCTCTAGATAAAACTATGTTGACCCATATGTTTGGTTTGGTAAGATAAACATGTTATTTAGTCAAACAAAATAGATTAAAAAGAAATAGGCACCAAAAAGATTCGGCTATTTTGTAAAAAATCAATATCAAAATACACAAAGATTAATGAAACCCCTTTTTCTTTCGCTGGGCAGTAATGTAGGCGACCGTTATGCATATTTAAGTGAAGCGTCGCGAAGGATAGCAAATCGGGTAGGAACAGTTAAATCTTTCTCGTCGATTTACGAATCCGAGCCCTGGGGATATTCCTCTCAGAACCTTTTTTACAATCAGGTACTCGAGGTGAGCTGCAATATCGAAGTTTTTCATTTACTATCGATAATTCAGCTAATTGAGGAAGAATTGGGCAGAAAAAGGGCTGTGTCAGAATACAGCGATCGCACACTCGATATCGATATTTTATTTTATGGACAGGATATAATAAACTCATCCCAATTAACTGTACCACATCAGCATATTGTTAATCGCCGCTTTGTGCTCGAACCTTTGTGCGAGATAGCCCCCGATTTCATCCATCCTGTGTTTAAGATCAATATTGCTCAATTGCTCGAACAATGTGAAGATAAGCTCACGGTTAAACGAATCAAAATATAGGCTATGTTTGATGACGAATATTTTATGAGAGAAGCGCTTAAAGAGGCCCGTAAGGCTCTCGAAAAGGATGAAGTACCTGTAGGGGCTGTTATTGTTTGTCAGAATAAAATAATAGCTCGGGCCCATAATTTAACTGAAACCCTTAACGATGTTACGGCCCATGCCGAAATGCAAGCCTTTACTGCCGCATCCCATGCTTTAGGAGGGAAATACTTAACTGAATGTACTCTCTTTGTTACTTTAGAACCTTGCTTTATGTGTGCAGGAGCATCGTTCTGGACCCAAATAGGCCGGTTAGTTTATGGAGCTTCGGATCCCAAAAGAGGTTATAATTTAGTGTCATATCCGGTTCTTCATCCCAAAACACAAGTTACCAGCGGAATTTTACAAAAGGAATGTGCCGATTTACTTAAATCTTTTTTTGCTGGCAAAAGAAATTGACCATCAGTTTATTACATATTTTTTTCAACAGTTCGAAAAAAAATCTTTAAGTTTTTTTTGAGCCGATTATATTTGCGCAAAATTAAATGTAGAATATTATGGCCGATAACAACACCTATCCAAAGGTAATTCTGAAAAAGAAGCAGATACCTACGCTTATCGATTTCTGTCTCGAAGAATCGATAGAGTTCAGTGTGAAACAGCAAACCTTTCCCGAAACCGATTGGGAAGTAGAGTTACGTCTTAAGGATTTTCGTACTGCTGTTCTTGTTGGTATGTATCTCCGAGAAAATAAGATGGAACTCGATGGCATTGACCCACAACGGTATAAGAAACAATCAGCCCCATCGGGTAGCTCCAAAAAATCCGACGAAAAACCTGAGAGTTCTAAATCTGAGCCCTTAAGCACCTCACCAAAATCGGATGACAAAATCAAAAATGAAAGTGCCGAGCCCCCTATGCCTACTTTGCTTTAAAAAAAATTACATAACAATTTAGCAACAACCCAGATTCTGCTGCATGAATCTGGGTTGTTCGTTTATTTATTAGGATTGGATTTTGGTCGTATACAATCTAATGAATTATTAAAGCTTCATTCGGGAAACTAGAGTGTAGCTTTGTAAATTCTGGATTTTGCCAAATACGCAATAAATTTCCTCTCCAAAAAATTGGTTTCTTCACTAAAAATCTTGATTTTAGGACAGAATGGATAAATTCGAACGATAAATAAAGTAATAAAAAAGCGCTACTGGATTTGTAGCGCTTTTTGTTTTATCTTAAAATTTAGTCCTCTACAGCTTGAGGGGTATCTCTTCGGCTAGCCATAAGTTGCTCAAACTCTTCGCTCGAGCCAACAATAATATTCTGGTAATCGCGTAAGCCTGTACCAGCAGGGATTTGATGCCCTACGATAACATTTTCCTTGAGACCTTCGAGATAATCGACCTTGCCATAAATTGCAGCTTCGTTGAGGACTTTGGTGGTTTCCTGGAACGATGCAGCCGATATCCAGCTCTGTGTTTGCAGGGCTGCTCGAGTAATACCCTGTAGGACCTGACTCGAGGTAGCAGGAACAGCATCACGCGCCTGGACAAGCTTAAGGTCCTTACGTTTAAGCATCGAATTTTCATCTCTTAGCCTACGGGCTGTGATAATTTGCCCCGCCTTGAGAGTTGTAGAGTCTCCAGGATCTTCAACATACTTTTTGCCGTAAATCCAGTCGTTCTCTTCCATGAACTCCCACTTGTCTACCAGCTGCTTTTCGAGGAAACGAGTATCACCTGGATCAACTATCTCAACCTTACGCATCATCTGGCGTACTATTACTTCGAAATGCTTATCGTTGATCTTAACACCCTGCAGACGGTACACTTCTTGTATTTCGTTAACAATGTATTCCTGAACTGCAGTAGGCCCTTTGATAGTTAAAATATCGGTCGGGGTAATAGCACCGTCGGATAGAGGGGTACCTGCTTTTACATAATCGTTTTCCTGAACAAGGATTTGTTTTGAAAGGGGTACCAGATATTTTTTCACCTCACCAGAACGCGAAGTGATGATAATTTCGCGATTACCACGTTTTACTTTACCAAAGGTTACTTCACCGTCAATTTCAGCTACAATTGCAGGATTGGATGGATTACGGGCTTCGAAGAGTTCTGTTACTCTTGGCAAACCACCAGTAATGTCACCTGCTTTACCAACAGCTCGTGGTATCTTAGCAATTATTTCACCAGCCTTAATGGTTTGGCCTTCGTCAATCATGATGTGGGCACCCACTGGAAGGTTGTACGAACGAATTATATCGCCCTGTCCAACAATTTTAACAGCTGGGTTCTTAGTCTTATCACGCGATTCAATGATAACCTTTTCGCGATAGCCTGTTTGTTCATCCGACTCCTCACGATAGGTAACACCTTCGATCACCGACTCAAACTCCACCTTACCAGTGACTTCGGAAATAATAAGCGCATTGAAGGGATCCCATTCGCATATTACAGTTCCTTTCGTTATGGTAGCACCATTTTTTACGTAAAGTTTCGAACCATATGGAATAGGATTGTTGGTTAGCACTATTCCTGTGTTTTTGTCAACAACACGAACCTCGGCCATACGACCTATTACAATGTCGACAGGGCCATTTTCGGTTTCGAATTCAACAGTACGTAATTCTTCTATCTCAACAATACCGTCGTATTTTGCAACTAATTTCGATTCGGTTGCAATGTTACCTGCAACACCACCCACGTGGAAGGTACGTAGGGTAAGCTGGGTACCTGGTTCACCAATACTCTGGGCTGCAATAACACCCACAGCCTCACCTATCTGAACCATTCGGCCTGTTGCAAGATTTCGACCATAGCATTTTGCACAAACTCCTTTTCTCGATTCACAGGTCAATACCGAACGAATTTCAACCTGTTCGATGGGCGAGTCCTCAATAATCTGAGCTATCTCTTCGGTAATTTCTTCACCTGCTGACACAATAAGTTCACCTGTTAAAGGATGGTAAACGTCGTGCACCGACGTGCGACCCAAAATCCTCTCGTAAAGTGATTCTACTACTTCCTCGTTATTTTTGATAGCGGTAGCTACTAAGCCTCTTAGAGTACCGCAGTCGGTTTCTGTAATAATCACATCCTGCGAAACATCAACCAAACGGCGGGTAAGATAACCAGCGTCGGCTGTTTTTAATGCTGTATCGGCCAACCCCTTACGAGCACCGTGAGTGGAGATAAAATACTCAAGAACGCTCAAACCTTCCTTAAAGTTTGAAAGAATAGGGTTTTCAATAATTTCGCTAGTCGTCGAACCCGATTTTTGTGGTTTTGCCATAAGACCACGCATACCCGAGAGCTGACGAATTTGCTCTTTCGAACCACGTGCGCCAGAGTCGAGCATCATGTATACCGGGTTGAAGCCTTGCTTATGAGCGCTTAGCTCCTTAAGCAAGATATTGGTGATACGGGCATTCGTATGTGTCCAAATATCGATGATTTGATTATAGCGTTCGTTATTGGTTATAAAACCGTTGTTGTAATTTTCCATCACCTCGTCGACCTGACGGTATCCTTCCTGAATAAGCTGTTCTTTTTCAGTTGGAACAATAACATCGGCCAAGTTAAACGAGAGTCCTCCTCGGAAAGCCATCTGGAATCCAAGATCTTTGATATCGTCGAGAAATTTCGCTGTACGTGAGGTTCCTGTCTTTTTAAGAACCAAACCTATAATATCGCGAAGCGATTTTTTCGTAAGCACTTCATTGATATATCCTACTTCTTTGGGAACAACTTCGTTGAACAATACACGTCCTACAGTAGTTTCGATAATTCGAGAGTTCGATTCTTTAGAAATATCGTCATTAATTCGTACTTTAATGATGGCGTGTAAATCGACTCGTTTTTCGTTGTAGGCGATGTTAACTTCTTCGGCCGAGTAGAATACCATTCCTTCACCTTTGACAGGGTGTTCGGGTGTACTTTTACGTGGTTTGGTCATGTAATATAGTCCGAGAACCATGTCTTGCGAAGGAACTGTGATAGGTGCTCCATTAGCAGGGTTAAGAATATTATGCGAAGCCAACATGAGCAGTTGTGCCTCGAGTATAGCTGCATTGCCTAAGGGCAAGTGTACGGCCATTTGGTCGCCGTCGAAGTCGGCGTTAAATGCCGTACAAACGAGTGGGTGCAACTGAATAGCCTTACCTTCGATAAGTTTTGGCTGAAAAGCTTGAATACCCAATCGGTGCAGGGTAGGGGCACGGTTGAGCAGTACGGGGTGCCCTTTTAGAATGTTTTCCAAAATGTCCCATACTACAGGATCTTTGCGGTCAACAATTTTCTTGGCCGATTTAACCGTCTTTACAATACCTCTCTCTATAAGTTTACGTATAATAAATGGCTTGTATAGCTCGGCAGCCATATCTTTTGGTAAACCACACTCGTGCAGTTTAAGTTCAGGACCTACAACAATAACCGAACGTGCGGAATAGTCGACACGTTTACCGAGTAGGTTCTGGCGAAAACGTCCTTGTTTACCTTTAAGACTATCGGAAAGAGATTTTAAAGGTCGGTTAGCTTCGGTCTTAACTGCACTCGATTTACGCGAATTATCGAATAGCGAATCGACGGCTTCCTGAAGCATTCGCTTTTCATTTCGAAGTATAACTTCAGGTGCTTTAATTTCGATGAGACGTTTGAGTCGATTATTACGTATAATTACCCTTCGGTAAAGATCATTCAGGTCGGATGTTGCAAAACGACCTCCATCAAGGGGGACTAATGGACGCAATTCGGGGGGGATAACTGGGATAACTTTGCAAATCATCCATTCTGGCTTGTTCACTTCTCGCGATTCTCTGAAAGCCTCAACTACTTGTAAACGTTTAAGAGCTTCGGCCTTACGTTGCTGCGACGATTCCTTGTTAGCCTGATCGCGGAGAGAAAATGAGAGGTTGTCTAAATCTATTCTTTTTAGCAACATTTCGATAGCTTCGGCCCCCATTTTTGCAATAAATTTATTGGGGTCGCTATCGTCGAGGTATTGATTTTCTTTGGGTAGAGATTCGATGATCTCAATGTATTCTTCTTCGGTAAGCAAATCGTAGGTATTAATACCCTCAGAGGCTTTAATACCAGGCTGAACCACAATATAGCGCTCGTAATAAATTACAGCATCAAGTTTTTTGCTGGGTAAACCAAGTAGATATCCAATTTTATTGGGTATTGAACGGAAATACCATATATGAGCAACCGGTACTACCAGATTGATATGTCCCATTCTTTCGCGTCGCACTTTTTTCTCGGTGACTTCAACCCCACAACGGTCGCAAACTATACCCTTATATCGGATACGTTTGTATTTACCGCAATGGCATTCATAGTCTTTTACAGGACCAAAAATGCGCTCACAAAACAAACCATCGCGCTCGGGTTTGTATGTGCGATAATTGATAGTTTCCGGCTTGAGCACTTCGCCACTGGAATGCTCCAGAATTTCTTCAGGAGAAGCAAGTCCAATGGATATTTTGGAGAAAGTACTCGATTTGGTATCTTTTCTAAACGACATATCCTTAATTTTTATTCACATTAAAAACAATACACTACCCGAAAAGTTAATTTAGTTGAGCAAGTTTACACTTAAACCTAACCCTCTTAGTTCGTGTAACAACACGTTGAAGGATTCGGGAATTCCTGGTGTTGGCATGGGATCGCCTTTTACAATAGCTTCGTAAGCTTTCGCTCTTCCCACTACGTCGTCCGACTTGATGGTAAGAATCTCTTGGAGAATATTGGCTGCACCAAAGGCTTCCAATGCCCAAACTTCCATTTCCCCGAAACGTTGACCACCAAACTGCGCCTTACCACCAAGGGGTTGCTGAGTAATAAGCGAGTAGGGACCAATGGAACGAGCATGCATCTTATCGTCGACCATGTGACCGAGCTTAAGCATATATATTACTCCAACTGTAGCAGGTTGATCGAAACGCTCGCCAGTTCCTCCATCGTATAGGTAGGTAATGCCATACGGTGGCAAACCAGCTTTATTGGTATACTCGGTAATTTGCTGGATAGTAGCTCCATCGAAAATAGGTGAAGAGAATTTAACTCCCAATACTTTTCCTGCCCAACCAAGAACAGTTTCATATATCTGTCCCAGGTTCATACGGGAGGGAACACCCAACGGATTGAGAACTATATCAACAGGGGTGCCGTCTTCTAGGAAAGGCATATCTTCAACACGAACTATCCTCGAAACAATACCCTTATTTCCGTGACGTCCTGCCATTTTGTCGCCAACCTTAATTTTTCGTTTACGTGCAATGTAAACTTTAGCTAGTTGGACAATACCTGCAGGTAATTCATCGCCAATGGTAAGGGTATATTTCTTACGCTTGTAAACGCTCTCAATCTCCTTATATTTAAGCATGTAATTGTGGAACAATTGACGGATGAGCTGATTTTTATCCTTATCCGTAGTCCATTTGTTGGGATTTACATTAAGGAAATTGAGTTCCTGAAGCACTTTTGTTGTAAACTTAACCCCTTTGGGTATTACATCTACATTGTAATAATCCTTAACTCCTTGCGAAGTTTTGCCATTGACTAGGACAAAAAGCTTATCTACCATTTTGGTATTCAGTTCTTCTACCTGACGATTAAACTCGTCTTCTATCTTTTGTAGCAGAACTTTTTCGTTTACGGCTTTGTTGCCCTTCTTATCTTTAATTGCCCGGGAGAATAGTTTTTTATCAATCACAATACCATCGAGCGATGGAGAGGCTTTTAAGGAAGCATCTTTAACATCACCGGCCTTATCCCCGAAGATTGCTCTTAGGAGTTTTTCTTCTGGGGTTGGATCCGATTCACCCTTAGGTGTAATCTTACCAATGAGGATATCGCCTGGCTTGACTTCGGCACCTATACGGATGATCCCGTTTTCGTCGAGGTTTTTTGTAGCTTCTTCACTAACATTGGGAATGTCGGCAGTTAGCTCTTCAAGGCCTCGTTTCGTGTCGCGTACTTCGAGCTGATATTCTTCAATATGGATTGAGGTAAACAAATCTTCCCTTACTACTCGCTCGCTGATGACAATAGCGTCCTCAAAATTGTAACCTTTCCAAGGCATGAAGGCTACCATCAGATTTCTTCCCAAGGCTAATTCGCCATTTTGGGTAGCATATCCTTCGGTGAGAATTTGACCCTGTTTTACCTTATCTCCCTTGCGAACTATAGGACGCAGGTTGATACAGGTATTCTGGTTGGTTTTTAGAAATTTTGTGAGTTTGTATGTTTTAACAGGGTCATCGAAGTATACAAATTTTTCTTCTTCGGTAAGATTGTATCTTATTTTAATCTCGTTGGCATCAACATATTCAACTACACCATCACCTTCAGCAGTTAAATGTATCCTCGAATCTTTTACTACCTGACCTTCAATGCCGGTTCCGACAATCGGAGCTTCGGGTTGTAGAAGTGGAACAGCCTGACGCATCATATTCGAACCCATGAGGGCTCGGTTGGCGTCGTCGTGTTCGAGGAAGGGGATAAGCGAAGCAGCGATGGAAGCTATTTGGTTCGGAGCAACGTCCATCAGATGAACCTGATCGGCCGATACCGAAGGATAGTCAGCCTCGAGACGAGCTTTAATACGCTGTTCCATCAGAGTTCCGTCTTCGGCTACCGATGCGTTAGCCTGAGCTATGATTCTGCCCTCTTCGTCTTCGGCACTTAAATATATAACCCCGTTTTCAGTAAGATCAACTTTGCCGTTATCTACCTTACGGTAAGGCGTTTCTATAAAGCCAAGATCATTAATTTTAGCATATACGCACAGGGAGTTGATAAGACCAATATTCGGACCTTCAGGAGTTTCGATCGGACATAATCTTCCATAGTGAGTATAGTGTACGTCTCGAACCTCGAAACCAGCACGTTCGCGAGACAAACCCCCAGGACCAAGAGCAGAAAGACGACGTTTGTGCGTCATTTCGGCCAGCGGATTGGTCTGATCCATGAACTGCGAAAGCTGATTGGTTCCGAAAAACGAATTGATAACCGACGAGAGGGTTTTAGCATTGATAAGTTCGATGGGGGTAAATACCTCGTTATCTCGAACGTTCATGCGTTCGCGAATGGTACGTGCCATTCGGGCAAGACCCACACTAAACTGATTGTAAAGCTGTTCTCCGACAGTTCTAACTCTTCGGTTACTTAAATGATCGATATCATCTACATCGGCTTTGGAGTTAATAAGCTCGATGAGGTACTTGATAATGCTTATTATATCTTCTTTTGTGAGGACTTTGACTTCGTTGGGGATGTTGAGCCCAAGTTTTCGGTTCATTCTGAAACGACCGACATCGCCGAGATCGTAACGTTTGTCGGAGAAGAAAAGCTTCTCGATTACATCCCGGGCAGTTGCTTCGTCGGGTGGTTCCGAACCACGAATGGTTCGATAAATGTGTAAAACGGCTTCTTTTTCAGAGTTTGATGGATCTTTCTGAAGAGTGTTGTATATAATAGCAAAATCGTTGATGTTGGCAGTTTCTTTATGCAAAAGGATGGTATCAACTCCTGCATCAACAATCAGGTCGATATGTTCGTTTTCAAGGATGGTTTCACGGTCAATAACTACCTCGTTACGTTCGATAGATACCACTTCGCCGGTATCTTCATCGACGAAATCTTCTACCCACGACTTGAGTACTCTTGCTGCTAGCCTACGACCAACTACTTTTTTCAGAGCAGCTTTAGAAACTTTAATTTCGTCGGCTAGGTCAAAAATTTCGAGGATACTCTTGTCGCTCTCAAATCCGATGGCACGTAGTAGGGTAGTAACGGGTACTTTTTTCTTTCGGTCGATATATGCATACATGACATTGTTAATGTCAGTAGCAAATTCAATCCACGAACCTTTAAATGGTATGATTCGTGCCGAATATAATTTAGTTCCGTTGGGATGGATACTTTGGGCGAAAAATACGCCCGGTGAACGGTGCAGCTGGGATACCACAACACGTTCGGCACCGTTAATAACAAAGGTACCCCGTGGGGTCATGTAAGGAATAGTTCCCAGATATACTTCCTGAATAATTGTTTCAAAGTCTTCATGTTCGGGGTCGGTACAATACAGCTTTAATTTTGCTTTTAATGGAACGCTGTATGTCAATCCCCTTTCAAGACATTCTTCAATAGTATAACGGGGAGGATCGATATAATAATCGAGAAATTCAAGTACAAATTGGTTTCGCGTGTCGGTGATAGGAAAATTTTCCAGAAAAACTTTGTATAGTCCTTCGTTTTTTCTATTTTCGGGTGTTGTTTCTAACTGAAAAAAGTCGGCAAAAGACTTAAGTTGTACTTCCAGAAAATCTGGATACGCGAATTGTTTTTTTGTTCTGGCAAAACTAATTCTTTCAACTACCTGATTTGAAGCCATCTTTTTTAACGGATTAAGTGAACGCTATAAATAAAACAAGAAAAAGGCTTAAGGTATTGCTGCAAGGCAGGATACCTTAAACCCGATGTTCTATTGAAACAGATATTATTTAAGTTCAACTTCTGCTCCGGCTTCTGTAAGCTGTGCTTTAATTGATTCTGCTTCTTCTTTGGATACACCTTCTTTAACTGCTTTTGGAGCACCATCTACAAGGTCTTTAGCTTCTTTCAAACCAAGTCCTGTAATATCTTTTACAAGTTTTACAACCTGTAGTTTAGCACCACCGGCATTTTTAAGAATTACATCAAAAGTTGTTTTTTCAGCAGCGGCTTCGGCAGCAGCACCACCACCAGCTGCAGGAGCTGCAGCAACAGCAACAGCAGCAGCTGCTGGCTCAATTCCATATTCTTCTTTCAGTATTTTTGCAAGCTCATTAACTTCTTTAACAGTAAGATTTACAAGCTGTTCTGCTAAAACTTTAACATCTGCCATTGTTATAATAATTTTAAAGTTACTAACTAATTTTATTCTGTACGTTCAGAAAGTGTTTTTACTATACCGCCCAGGGTGTTTTTACCCGACAGTAATGCAGAGAGAACATTCTTAGCAGGCGACTGCAACAGACCGATAACGTCTCCCAAAAGTTCTTCTTTCGACTTAAGGTTAACCAGTTGTTCGAGTTGATTGTCGCCAATATAGATGCACTCTTCTACATAAGCAGCCTTTAGTGCAGGTTTGGTCTTATCTTTACCTCTAAAATCTTTGATGAGTTTGGCTGGAGCATTCCCAGTAGTACTGAGCATCAAAGAAGTAGAGTCTTTCAATACATCGTATAAGGGCTGATAAGCTTCTCCGTTAATTCTTTCTAATGCTTTTTTGAGCAGCGTATTTTTAACAACCATTAATTTAACTTGCTTGTCGAAGCATTTGCGGCGAAGTTTACTCGTATCAGCTGCATTTAAACCACCAATGTCGGTAATGTAAAAATGCTTATACGTTTGTATTTGTTCTACCAGATGGTCGATTATCGCATTTTTTTCTTCTCGGTTCATAATTTTAATGCAAATTACTCAGTAATACTTTTGGGGTCAATTTTTAAACCCGGACTCATGGTAGAGGAAAGGTATATGCTTTTAATGTAAGAGCCTTTTGCTGATGAGGGTTTAAGCTTGATAATAGTATTGAGAAACTCTTTAGCATTCTCAACAATCTTTTCAGGTTCGAACGAAACCTTACCGATTGAAGAATGCACTATACCATACTTATCGACTTTGAAGTCGATTTTCCCCATCTTAACTTCTTTGACAGCTTTACCTACCTCCATGGTAACGGTTCCACTTTTGGGATTGGGCATTAGTCCGCGTGGACCCAAAATTTTACCCAGTGCACCAATTTTAGCCATTACTGCAGGTACCGTAATGATAACATCTACATCGGTCCAACCATTCTTTATCTTCTCAATGTATTCGTCTAATCCAACATAATCGGCTCCTGCTTCTTTGGCTTCTTGTTCTTTATCGGGTGTGCACAATACCAAAACACGAACTTGTTTACCTGTACCATTGGGCAAAGTAACTACCCCACGAACCATTTGATTAGCCTTGCGAGGGTCGACTCCTAATCTTACATCAATATCTACCGAAGCATCGAACTTGGTCGTCGTAATTTCTTTAAGTAATGAAGCAGCTTCGTGTAATTTGTATTGTTTTTCGGGGTCGATCTTTGACAAAGCTAACTTTCTGTTTTTTGTCAATCTTGCCATTTGTTCGTCCAATTAAAATGTTTTAGAAAGGTCTTTCACCCGTGATGGTAATACCCATGCTTCGGGCAGTACCTGCAACCATTTTCATGGCACTTTCAAGGGTAAAACAGTTGAGATCGGGCATTTTGTTTTGGGCAATCTCTTTTATCTGATCCCAGGTCACTGTTCCTACCTTATTACGGTTGGGCTCAGGTGAACCTCCTTGTATTTTGGCAGCCTCCATTAACTGTACAGCTGCGGGGGGAGTTTTCGTAACAAAATCAAACGACTTGTCGGAATACACGGTTATGATTACCGGTATTACCTTTCCAGCCATATTTTGTGTACGAGCATTAAACTGCTTACAAAACTCCATAATATTCACCCCTTTCGAACCCAAGGCAGGCCCTACCGGTGGCGAGGGATTAGCAGCTCCACCCTTTATTTGCAGTTTAATTTGTCCTACTACTTCTTTTGCCATAGTTTTTCATTATTGTATATTGAACTGTTTTTCTCTCCATTAAAGGGAAGCTTTTGTTTCCGAGAGGCGAAACAAAACTTTAATGGGTATTCCAAACAGTTTTATCCATGATTATTCTTTTTCTACTTGCATAAAACTTAATTCCAATGGTGTTTTTCTTCCAAAAATTTTCACCATTACTTTGAGTTTTTTCTTCTCCTCGTTCACTTCGTCGATTACGCCATTGAATCCAGTGAACGGGCCATCAATAACTTTTACAGGTTCGCCCACATAGAAGGGGGTAGTTAACTCTTCGCCCGACTGGGCTAACTCATCAACTTTCCCCAAAATCCGATTTACTTCCGATAGACGTAATGGAGTGGGTTCATCTCCTTTAGCTCCTAAAAAACCTAATACATTGGGGATATTCCTTAATATGTGAGGTATTTCTCCTACCAGTTGAGCCTCTACTAAAACATATCCGGGAAAAAAGATTCGTTCTTTACTAATCTTTTTTCCATTCTTAATCTGATATACTTTCTCGGTCGGTATGAGCACCTGCGATATATAATCTTCGAGATGCAAACGGGCAACTTCATTTTCAATCAGTTCCTTTACTTTTTTTTCCTTACCACTGATAGCCCGAAGGACATACCACTTTTTTTCTGTTTCGCCCATTTTTCTGTACTTGTCTTATGAAAAAATGCTATAGACGAAATTCATACCGTACTTAAATACTATATCCATTACCAAAACAATCAAGGCAATAACTACCGAAGCCACCATTACGGTTATTGCACTTCCTTGGAGTTCGTTCCATGTTGGCCAGGTAACTTTTTGAATAAGTTCGGCGTAGGATTCGCGAAAATAATTTTTAATGCCGGCAAAGAGTTTCATGTAGCTTCACAATTTGTTAAAAACTTTGCACGGGAGGAGCGACTCGAACGCCCGACACCTGGTTTTGGAGACCAGTGCTCTACCAACTGAGCTACACCCGTGTAAAAGTACCGGCATTATCTGCCGGTACGGTTATGTTCATTATTCTACTATTTCGGTAATCTGTCCAGCACCTACTGTTCTACCACCTTCGCGGATTGCAAAACGCAAACCTACGTTGAGAGCTACAGGGTAAATAAGCTTAACGGTTATCGAAACGTTGTCGCCGGGCATAACCATTTCACGACCTTCAGGCAAGTTAATTTCTCCTGTTACGTCGGTTGTACGTAAATAGAACTGAGGACGATATTTGTTATGGAAAGGAGTGTGGCGACCACCTTCTTCTTTCTTTAACACATAAATTTCAGCTTTGAACTCAGTATGAGGAGTGATTGAACCTGGTTTAGCAATAACCATACCCCGACGGATATCTTTTTTATCAATACCGCGAAGTAGTAATCCTACGTTATCACCAGCCTCACCTCGTTCAAGAAGTTTACGGAACATTTCTACACCAGTAACAACTGACTTTAATTTTTCTTCTTGCATACCAATAATCTCAACTTCCTCACCCACATTAATCACTCCAGTTTCAATACGTCCAGTAGCAACAGTTCCACGACCGGTAATAGAGAATACGTCTTCAACCGGCATCAGGAACGGCTTATCAACTTCGCGAGGAGGCAATGGAATGTATGCATCAACAGCCGCCATCAATTCTTTAACGGTGTTAACCCATTTTTCCTCTCCATTTAATGCACCTAAGGCTGAACCACGAATAATAGGAGTATTGTCTCCGTCAAATTCATAGAAGTTCAACAGGTCACGAATTTCCATTTCTACCAAATCAAGCAATTCAGGGTCATCCACCATGTCAACTTTATTCATGAACACTACAATTTTGGGCACACCCACCTGACGAGCCAAAAGAATGTGTTCACGAGTTTGAGGCATTGGACCATCGGTTGCAGCAACTACCAAAATAGCACCGTCCATCTGGGCAGCACCGGTAACCATGTTCTTCACATAGTCAGCGTGACCCGGACAGTCAACGTGAGCATAGTGGCGATTTACTGTTTCATACTCAACGTGAGAAGTATTGATGGTAATACCACGTTCTTTTTCTTCTGGAGCATTGTCAATAGAAGAGAAATCACGGGCCTGGGCCAATCCTTCTTTTGCAAGTACAGTTGTAATTGCAGCAGTAAGAGTAGTTTTACCGTGGTCAACGTGACCGATAGTTCCGATGTTTACGTGCGGCTTTGTCCGTACAAAACTTT
>JAOAFU010000229.1 GCA_026416115.1 Bacteroidales bacterium
CTGGTGAAAAAGATTGATAATAATGGTATGAAACAAATACAGTCCATAAGTATAAATTCCCAACTTGCTTACCCATTTCTTGTCAGATATAAACAATCTGTTAGTGGGAGGCAAGGTAAACAAAAGGGTTGAAGAAAATGATATTCCGCATGCGAAAGGCATAAATATTTCGATCCCGTAGCAATAAATATTTGGAAGAATAAATGCAAACAACAGCGAAGAAATAGCAACCCCATATTTGGCCAAATAATGAAATTGCTCAATTTTACTAATAATATCTTTTCGAAAATGCAATATATAGGCAGGGATTGCGCCATAGGCAAAATAATCGATATTGGTAAATAAATCGAGTGTTGAAAGATTATAATGTGCATAAAAAAGTCTTGCAATATTTGCAAAAACGATTGATCCTGTTATCAAAAAGGGTATTTTTTTTATACTCAGCATAGTAATTAAAATACCCCAAACAATGTAAAAATGTTCCTCTATACAAAGCGACCACATGACTCCCAAAGGCGAAACATTGGGAAAGCTGTTGGTTAGCATCATTTTATAATTTTCTAAAAACAAAACCGACATGAGCCAGTTCGGCTCGTACCCATTGTTTGAATATGATAACTTAAATAAATCCAAAATATATGGGGTTAAATAAGCAAACAGCAACATAGCATAGAATAATGGCCATATTCGTAAGATTCTTCTCACGAAAAATTTTTTTAATGATATTTTACCCTTTTCTATTTTTTCATCAAGTAGGATATAGGTGATAAGAAAACCACTTAACACAAAGAAAAAAATTACACCAATTCCTCCACTCTTGGAAAGAAATGAAAAACATGACGATTCGGGAATAGGACTATGATGCAAAAACACCAGCAGAAAAGAAAAAAATCGAAAAGCATCAAATGTAGGAAAATGCATCCGCTGGCTACTCATATTTCGAATATTAAACTGTATAAAATACAGGGTAATATTATACAATATTCCTAAATATCGTATACCATTGATAAGAATAATCTTTTACGAGTAGGTAAAGATTAGGTTTTAGACTATAACAATTTTGTTACAAATTACTACAAACAATTAAGTACAATATAACTTTGCTAAAGCAAGAAATTTTAGCTTTAATTTTAAATTCTATGGAAGAATCCTATTTTTACAAAAATTTTTGGTTAAATTTTTAAACATCCACCTATGAAGATAGCTAATGTTTTTCTTTTACTCTGGATAGGGATAAACCTATCGGCTCAGCGCATGAGTATTTTTATCAATCAATTGGGATATTATCCAGGATCAAACAAAATTGCAATAGTAAAACAGATCCAACCTTCGACTTTTAGTGTTATACGTTTAGTTGATAGTACTATAGTTTATGAAGGTTCGCTATCAAAGGTTTATTATGATTCGGACTCGGGCGATTCGGTAAGATGGGCAGATTTTTCATCGCTTAAAACTGAGGGAGAATACATTATTCGATTATCGAGTGGAGAAAGTTCGTTACCTTTTCGAATATCTTCACAAGTTTTAAGAGAGGTTTCCTACGCATCGTTACGAAGTTACTATTATCAACGATGTTCGTACGAACTTCTTCCGCAATATGCCGGCCTATGGTCACGTAAAGCGGGACATCCCGATACTTCAGTCATTTATCATACCTCTACTGGTCGAACGGGTACAGGTCGATCGCCCAAAGGTTGGTACGATGCAGGTGATTATGGAAAATACACAGTTAATGCAGGAATTAGTGTGGCCAATCTTTTACAGCTTTTCGAACTAATTCCTTCATATTTTAGCGATTCTACAGTTTCGATACCCGAATCGGGGAATGGTATAAATGATCTGCTCGATGAGGTTCGCTTCGAACTCGATTGGCTTGCCACAATGCAAGATCATGATGGTGGCGTTTTTCATAAAGTCACCACAGCTAATTTTTCGGGATTTATAATGCCTGATGCCGATATTGCCGAACGATTTTTTATTGGTAAGGGAACTGCAGCCACTTTGGATTTTGCAGCCATGATGGCCATGGCTGGACGTATATATAGGCCATTTGACTCTGCATTTGCCGATAGTTGTGTTGCTATGGCTCGAAGAGCATGGCAATGGGCAGTTGCCAACCCAAATGTTGCTTTTAAAAATCCTTCGGGTATAAATACGGGCGAGTATGGCGACAATACTTTTAGTGACGAATTCATATGGGCCGCATCAGAGCTGTTTATTACAACTGGCGACCCTATTTACTCACAGTACTTGCAGTCGAAGGCAACTTCATTGCAAACATACACAGTACCTGGCTGGCCAAATGTGGCGGGTTTGGGATTGCAATCTTTAGCAACTGTTCCCAACACTTTAGAAGCCTCATTAAAAGATAAAATTAAATCGGCTATTATCTCGCGTTGTAATACGCTCAAGAGTGAAATCAATTCGGGCGGGTACCGTATTTCCCGAACAGGCTTTTTCTGGGGCTGTAATGGTGCCTATGCCCAAGCAGGCGTAACCCTTATATATGGTTTCCTTTTAACTAATGATAGCTCCTATTTACAGGCAGCAGTAGAACTTTCCGATTTTCTGCTTGGAAAAAACGCAACTGGATACTCTTTCTTCACCTACTATGGTTCTGTTCCTGTCATGAATCCGCATCACCGACCCTCTTATGCCGATAATATTGTTATGCCTATTCCTGGTTTTCTCTCGGGCGGCCCCAATCCGGGTAGGCAGGATAATGTCCCATATGCCTACCTTCAGCCTGCAAAATCATTTTCCGATGTGATGGAATCGTATGCTTCAAACGAAGTAGCTATTAACTGGAATGCCCCTGCCACATTCCTTCTTGCAGCTATCGACTTCTACCTGGGCGACAAGCAAAAATACATTTGTAACCCCATAGTTGCCAAACCAAATTGTCCACCATCCATTACACTCTCTTATCCAGTTTTTGGTGCATCAATTAAACAGACCGATTCGGTACGTCTTCAATTTACTCTAAACGATCCGGACAAAAATGCAGCATTTGTCGAAATTTACATCGATGGAAAATACTTTGTAACCGTACCTGCAAATACAAAGACTTTAAAATTAGCTCCGATGAAGGTCGGCGAACATGTAATCAGCCTCTATGCTTTTGATGCCGAAGGTAAAGGTCACGAAAAAAGCACGCGCTTCAAAATTGTACCAGTAGTTAGTGTAAACGTCGAAAAAAACTCAAAATTTCTCAATATTTACCCTAATCCAGCCGAAAACATGGTAATGCTGACCATTTTGCCTCCAACCAACGGGACATTACGCATTGAGATACATTCTTTAGATGGAAAAAACTTGCTCCAAAATGAGCAAAAAGTAAAGGCTAAAAGCTCTGTAAATATTCCTATCGACCTTACCCCTTTGACGGTTGGAACATATGTAGTAACAGCATATTTACAAAATCAGCAATTGGCAAGTGCAAAAATGATTGTTGGAAAATAAATAGTTTTTTTAAATTTGCTATAAATTTAATTTTAACTTTCTCACGGCTTATTGGGGGGAACGCTTTTTAAAACGTTCCCCTTTTTTTAATTCAGCATTCTATCCCATAATTTCCTTTCACAATCAATCTTTTTAGTTGAATATTAAATTAACGAGGGACACGAAACTTATCCCCAGTCTCTTTGATAATGGTTCTATACCATTTTTCGGGATAAGGGGGATGTAAAACTTTTTTATCTTCAGTTTTTACGTTTCCATCTAAATACTTTACCAAAAGAAAATGGCCTAATTCGATCCACGATTGAGTAACCTTTTCGGCGTTTTGAACAGAATACATAGTAAGTGAATCGATTGCCAGTTGTGGATTAACCGAATAAATCGATAGAACCTTCTGTTCAAAGATAGGCTGATTCTGTATAAAATAATTTTCAAATTTTTGTTGAACTTTTTGAATATCAACAATCATATCTGAATAACGTAAATAAGCGAAATTGCTAACATAATTAAATGCCCAGAATGCAGAAGTTGGTGAATAGGTGAAAAGATCGCCATTTTTTTCAGCAACACAGTTAGGCACCTTAGCTATTGCACAGTAAAAAGGCATATAAACAGTGCTGTAGGTATCGTCGACACCGAACCAGAGCACACCACCGATAGGATTAGGTAACCAGTTACGCGATTGAGAGATAAAAGAAAAGCCTGTTTGTTGGGTTGAAATTGCCCTTTCGTTGAAGTAAGTTACTGAATCCACTGTCCAAGTAAGAGGTCGCCAACGATAAGGACATGCAAAAGGACCAGCACCAACATCTTGAGTCATATCCAGTTCGGTACCCTCGTAATGGTCGCGCATAAGAGCAAACATATCGCTCATACTTATTTTTTTATCGGGTCTGATAAAAAGCGGAAAAGGTTGGGCCCCTTTCACCCCTTTGGCATACTCGATTGAGAAGTTTTGTGAAGGGGCTGCACGTCTGAATACACTATAGACACGTGCCTCACAGAATCTCTGTGCTTCAAAGGTAAGCGGTGCATACGTGTCGGCAAAACTAAATTCTACATCATTTCCTTTAAAGTAGCCTTTTTTACGTGCAAAAGTAATAACATCAGGTGCATATCGACAATTCTGTGGATCGTTTAATGGAAACTGTCTAATACGAGCCTGATTAGCATGTGCAGAGATATAACCATCGGGAACACGCATAGCTACCCATACGATACCCCTTTCATATACTTTTTTAACTCTACCTTTCTTATCTTTT
>JAOAFU010000007.1 GCA_026416115.1 Bacteroidales bacterium
AAAAATCTGGATTGGAACACCTGAAAAATTATATTTTTCACGTAGCTTATTCTCGAGATAGCGCTTGTAGGGTTCCTTGATATATTGAGGCAAGTTTGCAAAAAATACAAAAGAAGGATAAGGAGTTGGCAACTGCGTAACGTACTTTATTTTTATAAGTTTACCTTTAACAGCCGGAGGTGGATAATTTTCTATAGCCTCAAGCATTACATCGTTAAGTTGTGCAGTAGGGATTCGTCGTTTACGATTCTCATACACCTCAAGTGCGGTTTCTAATGCTTTATGTATACGTTGTTTTGTGAGAGCCGAAGTAAAAATAATGGGAACATCGTCAAAGGGAGATATTCTTTGTTGAATTATCTTTTTGTACTCTTCGGTGGTATGAGTATTTTTTTCGACTAAATCCCATTTGTTCACCAAAATGACTATTCCTTTTTTGTTTTGCTGACACAGCCTAAAAATATTTATATCCTGAGCTTCAATTCCCAAGGTAGCATCAATGAGTAAAAGACAAACATCCGATTTTTCGATTGCTCTAATTGAACGCATAACCGAGTAAAACTCGATGTTGTCTTTTATTTTACTTTTTTTACGTAATCCAGCAGTATCGACTAAATAAAAATCGTGATTATATTTATTATATCTGGTAAAAATGGCATCGCGTGTAGTGCCTGCAATAGGGGTTACGATATTACGCTCTTCGCCAAGCAAAGCATTCACGAGAGAAGATTTACCCACATTGGGCCGCCCAACGATAGTAATCTTCGGTAAATCCTCAGGTTCCTCAACCTGAGTCTGGGGTAATACAGACACAATTTTATCAAGTAGATCGCCCGTACCACTTCCCGATATAGATGATATCGGTATCACCTCCTCAAAGCCCATCTGGAGAAATTCGTACGATTGGTGGACCAACTCAATATTATCGGCTTTGTTGGCAACCAAAATAGTTTTTTTTCTCGAACGTCTTAGCAGGTCGGCAACTGCCTTATCAAGGTCAGTTAAACCATGAATTACATCGACTAAAAAAAGTATCAAATCTGACGACTCAATGGCTAACTCTACCTGGCGATTAATTTCTTTCTCGAAAATGTCATCCGAATCGGTTACATAACCACCTGTATCGATAACCGAAAATTCAATCCCATTCCATTCTGCTTTACCGTAATGTCGATCGCGCGTAGTACCACTAGTTTCGTCCACTATTGCTTCTCTCGACCCAACGAGCCGGTTAAAAAGTGTGGATTTCCCAACATTGGGCCGACCTACAATAGCAACAATACTACTCATGCTTTTTAATTTTTTGAGACGCAAAATTAGTAAATGATGTTAAAAAATAATTTAAGAGTTCCATTTTTGATTCATTCAGAATTCAAGATTTAGAATAATAAGTTATAAAAACGAATAAAATTCGTTGGAGTTAAAATATTTCGATAAAAAAAAAGCTACCCCCGAGGAGTAGCTTTTTTATGAATGAATTTACAATTATTTTACTGTATCCATGTATGCAATCATATCGAGAAGCTTGTTCGAGTAGCCCCATTCATTGTCGTACCAAGCAACAACTTTAACGAAGTTGGGATTGAGCATAATTCCGGCTTTAGCATCGAAGATTGAGGTACGAGGATCGGTGATGAAATCGCTCGAAACAACCTCATCTTCGGTATATCCAAGAATACCTTTAAGTTCGCCTTCGGCTGCTTCTTTCATCTTCTTGCAAATTTCTTCGTATGTTGTAGCCTTTTCGAGACGACAGGTTAAATCAACAACCGAAACATTAAGCGTAGGAACACGGAAAGCCATACCCGTTAGTTTACCCTTCAATTCGGGAATAACTTTGGTAACAGCCTTTGCAGCACCGGTTGACGAAGGGATAATGTTACCCGAAGCAGCACGACCACCTCTCCAGTCTTTTGCCGAAACACCGTCGACAGTTTTCTGAGTAGCAGTGGTTGCATGAACTGTAGTCATAAGCCCTTCAACTACTCCAAAATTATCGTGAAGCACCTTGGTAATAGGAGCTAAACAGTTAGTGGTACACGAAGCATTCGAAATGATGCTCATATCTTTGGTGTAGGTTTTATGATTTACACCGTATACGAACATGGGGGTATCATCTTTCGAAGGAGCCGACATAATGACTCTTTTGGCACCAGCTTTAATGTGAGCTTCAGCTTTAGCTTTTTCGAGGAACAAACCAGTCGATTCGATTACATATTCGGCACCTACTTCATCCCATTTCAGATTAGCAGGATCTTTTTCTGCTGTTACGCGAATTGCTTTACCATTAACTACTAACTTACCGTCTTTTACCTCAACGGTTCCATTGAAACGTCCGTGAACAGTGTCGTAGCGAAGCATATACGACATGTACTCCACATCAATAAGGTCGTTGATTCCTACAATCTCAATATCATTACGGAGTTGGGCTGCACGGAATGCCAAGCGGCCTATACGACCAAAACCGTTAATACCTACTTTAATTTTTGACATAATTTTTATTATTTAAGTGGTTACCAATAATTTATTGTTTTTTCAAATGAATCGCAAATTTAGTAATAATTTTAATTTCACCGTTTTTTATCAATATTAAATTTTTTTCAAATGGCATATTTTCTTTGGAAATACTTTGCACTCATATTGAAAAAAACTTTTAATGTATCAAAAACAATACCATGCTTTTTATATTTTATCCTATTTTTTGTTTATTAATCTATATCTTTTTTTCTTTGTGAGTTAAATCATAAGAAAATGAGAAAATGGTGGATAGTAACTTCGATTTATTTTATAAAAACATTATTTGTCGTAGCCCAAACACAGGAAAACGAGAAAATTGATAGCCTTACCATATTATTTGCTGGCGACATAATGGGTCATATGCCTCAAATTAGAGCTGCCTACGATTCTAACTCTAAATCTTTCAGTTTTGAACCTTGTTTTAGATTTGTCAAACCCTTTCTCGACAATATAGATATTGCAGTAGCTAATCTCGAAACGACTTTAGCCGGTCCCCCTTACACAGGCTATCCCCTCTTCTCAAGTCCCGATGAGCTTGCTTACGATGCATCTATGGCCGGATTTGACATTCTTGCTACTGCCAATAACCATTGTTACGATAAAGGTAAAAAAGGAATGGAAAGAACTATTAAGGCACTGGACTCGATGAAAATAGTCCACATCGGAACTTACCTTAACTCAACTGAGAGAGATACTACTTTTCCTTTGATTTTGATTAAAAAAAATCTCAAAATTGCTTTATTCAATTACACCTATGGAACTAATGGAATCCCTGTTGACTCTCCTAACATTGTCAATATAATTAATCGCAAGCAGATTATTCAAGATATTAAAAAAGCCGATTCTCTCAAAGTCGATATCAAGATTGTTTTTTTACACTGGGGCAAAGAATACGAGACTTCTCCAAATGAAGAACAGAAAAATCTTGCTAATTTCCTTGTAAAGCAGGGTGTAGATATCATTGTTGGTTCACATCCCCATGTTGTTCAAACGTTCGAAGAAATTACCGATACCGCCCGCAAGAAAAATGTCCCCGTGTTTTATTCGCTTGGAAATTTTATTTCCAATCAACGCGACCCCGACCGTGATGGTGGAGCAATGGCTGTTTTTACAATTCGATGGAGAAATTTTTCTGACTCAATTACTTCTTCACCTTTTTTTACCATTAGCACTCGATACATCCCATACTGGGTTTATAAAGGTTTTTTAGGCGAAAAATATCATTACTACGTATTACCTCTCCCAAATAATTTGAACATCAACATTCCTGTCGATGACAAAAAAAGAATGAATGAATATTTTGACAAAGTAAAATTGCAACTTTATAATTTAACAATTTGGAACTATAATAAAAACATTAACATATTTTAATGTCAACCGAAATAATGTTGTTTTTTTTAAACCGTCACAATATCTTGAATATTGATAATGATTAAGATATATTTCATTTTATTAATACCATTACATTTCTTAAATTTAAAAT
>JAOAFU010000067.1 GCA_026416115.1 Bacteroidales bacterium
CCGCGCTGTAATCATCGGCCAACGAACCTTCGGAAAAGGACTGGTTCAACAACCTCGACCTCTAAGTTATAATACTCAGCTTAAAGTCACTGTGGCTAAATATTACATTCCTTCGGGTCGTTGTATCCAAGCACTCGACTACTCGCATCGTAACGAAGATGGGAGTGTTGGTTATATCCCCGACTCGCTTATCAAAGAGTTTAAAACCCGTATTGGTCGAACTGTGTACGATGGGGGTGGCATTATGCCCGATATCAAGATTGAACAGGACAAATTCAGCCAAATTGCTCTTAATCTTTACACCAAAAATATTATTTTTCATTTTGCTACTCAGTTTGTGGCCGAGAATCCAACAATAGCTCCTCCTGCTAAATTTTCGATCGATAACGATACTTATCGCAAATTTACCGAGTTTGTGAATTTGCAAAACTTCGACTATCAAACCCAAACCGAACAGCAGCTCGAGAAACTAATAGAAACAGCCAAGAGAGAGAAGTATTATGCCTCGGCCGAGCAAGAATTTATGCGTTTGAAAGAACGAATCACGCATGACAAAAATAAAGATCTCGAAGTTTTTAGAAAAGAAATCGAAAGGTTGCTTGTCGATGAAATTGTAACGCGTTATTATTATCAAAAAGGGCGTATTATAGCCTCGCTCAATGGCGACAAAGAGGTAACCAAGGCTATCGAAGTGCTCAAAGACAAAACCGCCTATAAAAATTTTCTTTCAAGCAACGCTGTAATTGGAAAAGACGAGCACAAATCGAAGCAGGAGAACAGTATGTTTGAAGAAGAGATGGAGTAAGGCAAAAAATGATTTTGTAATTCTTTTATTTTTCCAAAGTTAGCCAAATAAAGACTGGGGTGTATCTCGTGAGTAACAATGCTCATTAGAACTACCTTTTTTTATTACCTCTTCCAGTAGAGCGAGTTAATACTCTTTTTTTATTTTAGCTAACTTCTTATTAATAAACCAATTTATCTCAATACGAATTGCAATGAAATTTCAATCGGAAGAAATTTTTTTTGTAAAATAGTTTATCGATGCAACTAAACAAACCTACATTGTTGCTGTTTATTTTAAACTAAATTCTAAAATGGATGAATCTGTTGAAGCTATTATACATAACATTGGGGACTCTCTCATTGGGAATAGCTGTAATAGGCATTATAGTTCCCGGACTGCCAGCCACACCTTTTTTACTACTTACTGCTGCCCTTTATATGAAAGGTTCAAAACGTCTGCACGATTGGCTTATGCAACATAAACATTTAGGCCCTTATATTCACAATTTTCAGAAAAATCGCAGTGTGCCACTTCGAATTAAGATATATGCTACTGCCTTAATGTGGACTATGGTATTTATTTCATGCTATTTTTTTATCGAACATCGTTTAATCGAGGTAGTCGTATTATTATCTGCTGCAGTGGGCACTAGTATTCTCATTTTTCTC
>JAOAFU010000089.1 GCA_026416115.1 Bacteroidales bacterium
ACAGCTCTGCGACCTCTACAAAACGCAAAACGACTGGCAGGGTCATATTTTTCAATTTATCGACGAGTGGATTGATGATAAACCAACCATTAAAGTTCGAACAAGCGGTTCGACAGGAGAACCTAAAGCTATTGAACTCAGAAAAGACCATTTACGTCAGTCGGCACGCCGAACTCAAGAATTTTTTGGACTTCGTCCAAAAGATTCTGCTTTACTATGCTTGCCAGCGCAATATATAGCTGGCAAAATGATGATAGTACGTGCATTTGTGGTTGGCTATAATCTAATGATAGTACCCCCTTCGTCAAACCCCTTTGTAACCCTTACAACACCAATCGATTTTACTGCTATCACCCCACACCAATTGGCCGAATCATTCGAAACGCTTAAACATAAGCAAATTCGCATCATTATTGTAGGAGGTTCAGAAATTCCTCCTGCTTTGGAGTCTAAACTCCATCAGCTACCTCAAAATATTTATGCCACATACGGTATGACCGAGACAGGTTCGCATGTAGCACTCCGAAAAATTAACGGAATAGATGCTACCGATGTATATGAAGCACTGCCAGGGGTACATTTTAATGTTGACTGCCACAACCGGTTAATAATTCAAGCCGATTATCTTACTATTACCCCTCTACAAACCAACGATGTTGTGCAGCTAATCGACCACAAACACTTTCGATGGTTAGGACGATTCGACAACGTTATAAATTCGGGAGGAATCAAAATTTTTCCCGAAAATATTGAGCGAAAAATAGCCCCAGTGGTACCCTACCCTTTTTATATTGGAACAATTCCAGACGATAAATTAACCGAAAAAGTTTGCTTATTTATAGAAAAATCAACCCCACTGAGCCCATCCGAAGAACAGGAATTGTTACAAAAAATACGCCCACTAGTTGAAACATACCAACTTCCCCGAAAAGTTATATGCCTTGCTAAATTTGAGCGAACAAATAATGGCAAGCTCATTAGAAAAAATTTAAAGCGCTAAAGTTCCATTTGCACTATAAGTTGCCCCAAAATTATATTACACAAGCCCAACTTATATAATCTCGGACATTGTTTTTCAGAATTTGCATAGCTATAGCATAAAATATCAAGTAGCCTCTGGTATAAAATAGACATTTCCCTGTTTTTTTCATATTAATCCATAAAGAGAAAACATGATTACAAAGAAAATTGAGTGCATTATAACATGACTTGTGTTAAATAAAAAATAATCGTTTGATTT
>JAOAFU010000109.1 GCA_026416115.1 Bacteroidales bacterium
ACGAGTCTATGGTAGAGCTAAACCCAATGAGCGTTTAATTCAAAATCTTACAAGTCCTATTGCAGGGAGGGTCGAAACTTTATTTGTTAATTCTGCTGGTTTTTCTGTATCGAAAGGCCAGTTGTTAGCTTATATTTTTTCACCCGAGTTCATGACTGCCCAACAAGAGCTTTTAGTAACCAAAAAAATGAAGTCTTCTCTTCCCGAATTATATGAGGCTGCGCGAGATAAGCTCAGGTTTTGGAAAATAACCGATGACCAGATCGATGCCATAGAGCAAAGCGAAAATATATGGCCAGGATTCCCTGTCATGTCTCCTACAGATGGTGTAATCACTTCTCTACGAGTTAATTTAGGCGATTATATTTCGCAAGGAACCGTTCTATTCGAACTTGCCGACTTTTCTATTTTAAGGGTGGAGTTTGATGTCTATGAGAGTGATTTGCCTTTTCTGAAGGTGGGCGATTCTATTAGTTTTATTTTTCAGGCACTTCCTCAACGAAAATTTGGAAGTAAAATAACTATTATAGATCCTATGCTCGATCCTGTAACTCGAGTTTTCCGTATCCTAACCGAGATCAAAAATACTGAAGGAATAGTAAAACCTCAAATGTTTGCAACTGGAATAATTCGTTCCAAGGTTGGTAATGTTAACGATAAACCTTTGGTTATACCTCGCTCGGCTGTGCTTTGGACGGGCAAGCGCTCGATAGTTTATGTTAAATTAGCCGAAACGGATCGACCTACTTTCCTTTTAAGAGAGGTTATTTTAGGCGCATCTCTAGGAGATCGCTATATTGTTGAAAGTGGTCTTTCTGAAGGAGAAGAGATTGTCGTGGAAGGTGCCTTCAGCATTGATGCAGCAGCTCAATTGGCAGGGAAGAAGAGTATGATGAGCATGGAATAATGTCATTTTTTTTACAAATATTGAATATCGATGTTTGTTGCAAATGTTTATGAAATTGTTATGTGAATCTTTCTTTTTTTGTCTGCAACTCAGAAATTAGATAAATAATCCTAAACTCTCAAATGGATTATTAGTCGGGAATATGCCAAAAAGCCAACTATAAAATTCTGAAGTAGTCCTAACTCTAGAACATTTTATTCTATGAAACATTGTTATTTTTTGCTGCTTGGTGCTGCATTCCTTCTTTCCAGCTGTGCTGCCTATGTTAAAAGTCCGCTAATGGGCTCATTGTACACAAATGTTAAATCACCAGTAACTGCTACAAGTAATTCTGTTTCATCTAAAGTTGGTACGGCTTCAGCAAGTTCTTTTATGGGAATTATTGCGACTGGGGATGCAAGTATCGAAAAAGCATCTAAATCTGCTGGTATTACCAAGATTCATCATGTCGATGAAGAAGCCACAAGCATTTTAGGTTTTATTGCTAAGTACAAAGTTTATGTTTATGGTGAATAGTTTGGTGAAGAGGGGGAAGAAAATCCCTCTCTTTTTATTTTATTTTATTTTTTCTTATAGATTTTCGCAAGATTTGACTAAATATTATACCGCACGTGTACAGGAGAACGGTATTTTATATTTTATTGAGCCAAAGAATGTTTTTAAAAGTAATGAAAATAAGTTTTTCTACAATCTTACCTACCTTAACTCAAATGATACGATTGCTCTAAAATTTTTTTTTATTGCAAAATCTCCATGGAAGATAGATTCCTTTTGTTTTATTTTACCAACATATCGTATATGTGATAAGCCTTATAAACTTTATATTGATTTTGATGGTAAAAATTGGATACACAGATATGAAGCACATTTTGAATTTGATAGCTTAGAAAAAATTTATCAATTTGATGCACCACCGCTCATTTTATTGCGATCAGAGAATCAAACAACTAGCCTTAAAATATCGAGCCGAAAGTGGAAAAGAGAAGCTTCTACTTTAAAAAAGATATATTATATCATTCGCATTAATAAATAGTAAATTTCCTTAAACAATTACGTTTTATACTTTAGAACTTTTTTGATTACCCAATCATACTTTTATTCTATAGTTTTTTCTTTACTTCAGTTTCAACGTAAGCTTCAATTACGTCTCCTACTTTAATATCATTAAAGTTTTCGATAGTGAGTCCGCAGTCCTGACCTGCAACTACTTCTTTAACATCGTCTTTAAAGCGTTTGAGCGATCCTAATTCGCCTGAGTAGACTACGATACCATCGCGAATAACACGTACCTTTGAATTACGGTTTATCTTACCTTCGCGGCACATACACCCAGCAACAGTACCAACTTTCGATATTTTAAATACCTCGAGTACCTCCAATGTAGCCACAATTTCTTCTTTAATGATAGGTGAAAGCATACCCTCCATTGCATCTTTCAAGTCTTCGATTGCATCGTAGATGATGGAGTAGAGACGTATTTCGATCTGTTCTTTTTCGGCTAGCTTGCGGGCACTCATCGACGGACGTACCTGGAAGCCTATAATTACAGCATTGGAAGCAGCGGCCAACAGCACGTCGGATTCGGAGATCTGACCAACAGCCTTGTGGATAATATTTACCTGAATTTCCTCGGTTGATAGTTTTATCAGCGAGTCGGAGAGAGCTTCGACCGAACCGTCGACGTCGCCTTTAACTATGATGTTAAGCTCTTTGAAGTTTCCAATAGCAATACGACGTCCAATTTCGTCGAGGGTAATATGTTTACGGGTTCTAAGTTCTTGCTCGCGTTGTAGTTGTTCGCGTTTAAGAGCAATTTCTTTTGCTTCTTTTTCGTCGGTAAGAACGTGGAACTCATCGCCTGCTTGGGGAGCACCATTCAATCCAAGAATAAGAACGGGAGTTGATGGGCCGGCAGCATCGATACGTTTGTTACGTTCGTTAAACATGGCTTTTACCTTACCCCAGCTTGTTCCAGCCAGCACAAGATCACCAACACGTAATGTACCAGTTGATACCAGCACAGTAGCTACATATCCTCGTCCTTTATCGAGCGATGATTCAATGACAGTTCCTTTAGCTCTACGATTAGGGTTTGCCTTCAAATCGAGCATTTCGGCCTCGAGCAGCACTTTTTCGAGCAGTTTGTCTACATTAAGTCCGGTTTTGGCTGAAATTTCCTGGGTCTGATATTTGCCTCCCCATTCTTCCACAAGGATGTTCATTTGAGCAAGTTCTTCTCTTACTCTATCGGGGTTGGCTGTCGGAAGGTCAATTTTGTTTATAGCAAAAACAATAGGTACCCCTGCAGCCAAAGCGTGGTTTATAGCTTCTTTGGTTTGAGGTTTAACACCATCGTCGGCAGCGACAACGATAACAGCCACGTCGGTAATTTTGGCACCACGAGCACGCATGGCTGTAAAAGCTTCGTGACCCGGCGTATCGAGGAAGGTTATTTGGCGTCCATCCTCAAGGGGCACACTGTATGCACTGTCTCTTATACACATCT
>JAOAFU010000132.1 GCA_026416115.1 Bacteroidales bacterium
AATTTGGCATACTATAAAACTGAAATTGTCCCTAAAAAAGCAGGCGCCTACGAAATGGGAATTAGAATATTCCCTAAACATCCCGATTTACCCCATAGGCAAGACTTTAATTATATTAGGTGGATTTAATATTTCTAATAATCTTTAACTACCTGATTTATCTATCAAGAAATAGTAATAATAAGGGTACTTGAAAGTACCCTTATTGATTTTTCGGGAAAAAGATCAAGACACATTGAAATAATATTTAATATCAAAATTGTCATAAGAAAACATAGATGAGCGCATATCTTGGAATAAAAACATTCAATACCAGGAGCTTCCAAAACGTATTCAATTTGTCTACATCATCAAAATTTATCTGTATTTTTTAAGATTTTCATAGTTACTCCTATTCTACCAAAAGTTAGCCCCAACAGGAAAAATTTATATTTTGTAAATGTATCAATATTAACACGTATTTTCTCCAACAATTGACATTGGAAATTCTTTACTATTGACAATTTTCGGTTAAATAATAACCTCAATGCTGTAAGATTTGGGTTGATTCAGAAAAGATTTAAGAAGCTGCAGAAAAAAATGTTCCTTACTAAATATCAGAAGCTAATTTATCTTCGTTGGGTAAACAGGATTCACAATTTTAGGAGAATAAGAAAAGAGAAATGTTTGGCAGTTTGTTGGATGGGCTGAATAAAAACGAGAAATAACGTATTGTATATGTAAAATACATCAAATTATTTAAAATATCCAGATTCTAAATTATGGAAAAAAGGATTGAATGCGACTCTGAAATAGATCTTTGTAACTTATTTATAAGATGCAACTAAATAAAAAAACCACCTCTTCACAGGGTAAAAGGAAGAGGTGGTAGATTGTTATTGCTAATCGATTATGGAATTATTTTCCGGCTTTAATAGCGGCCTGAGCAGCTGCCAGTCGAGCAATGGGTACGCGATAAGGTGAGCAGCTTACATAGGTAAGTCCCGTTTTGAAACAGAACTCAACCGAAGCAGGATCACCACCCTGTTCACCACAAATACCCACCTTGAGGTCGGGACGAGTAGCACGGCCCTTTTCGACCGACATCTTAATTAGCTGGCCAACGCCGTCCTGATCGATAGTTTGGAAGGGGTCAGCAGCTAGCATCTTGTTATCGAGGTAGTCGTGGAGGAATCCACCAATATCATCACGGCTAAAGCCAAAAGTCATCTGAGTAAGGTCGTTGGTACCAAATGAGAAGAACTCGGCTGTTTTAGCCATGCGATCGGAAAGCAAGCATGCACGAGGTATTTCAATCATGGTACCGTATTTGTAATCGATTTTGCTTAAGCCAAATTTAGCTAATACTTCGGCATAAACTTTATCGACAATCTTTTTGGTAAAGTCGAGTTCGGAAACGTCGCAGGTAACGGGAACCATAATTTCGGGTAGCGGTTTTTTACCTTCCTTCAGTAATTCGGCAGTAGCTTCGAAAATGGCACGAATTTGCATCTCGGAAACTTCGGGGTAGGTAACACCCAGGCGAACACCACGATGACCCATCATGGGGTTGGTTTCGTGAAGTGCCTCACCACGTTTAGCAACCTTTTCTACTGTAATTCCCAATGCTTTAGCCAGTTCGGCTTGTTTTTCTTCGCTTTGAGGAACAAACTCGTGAAGAGGTGGATCGAGGAGACGGAAAGTTACAGGCAGACCATCCATAGCCAAGAGGGTTGCCTTAATATCTTTCTTCACATAGGGGAAGAGTTCGTCGAGCGCTTTACGACGTTCGTCGGTGGTTTCGCTAAGAATCATTTTACGAAGCAGGAAGAGCGGCTCGTCGCTACCTTCGCCATAAAACATGTGTTCGGTACGGAAAAGTCCAATACCTTCGGCACCAAAGTCGCGAGCAACTTTAGCATCGGCAGGAGTATCGGCGTTGGTTCGAACACCCATCGTACGATACTTATCGGCCATTTTCATATAGGTCTGGAAGTTGGGATTTTCTGTAGCATCGATTAGCTTAATTGCTCCTTCATAAACATTACCTCTTGTACCATTAAGGGTAACAATATCGCCCTCTTTAAGTACTTTGTCCGAATCGGCAATTTTAGCAATCTTCTTTTCAGCATCGACATGAAGCGCGCCTGCACCCACAATACAGCATTTACCCCATCCGCGAGCAACCAAAGCAGCATGCGAGGTCATACCACCACGGGCAGTAAGAATTCCCTCGGCAGCACGCATACCTTCAACGTCTTCGGGGTTAGTTTCTTCGCGAAGCAGAATAACTTTTTCGCCCTTCCTTACCCAGGCTACAGCATCTTCGGCAGTAAATACAAGCTTACCTGTTGCTGCACCAGGGCCTGCAGGTAATCCTTTAACGATAGGTGAAACTTTTTTCTCAGCATCAGGATCGCAAATGGGGTGCAATAATTCGTCGAGCTGAGAAGGGTCGACCCGAAGAACAGCTGTTTTTTCATCAATGAGCTTTTCGTTGAGCATGTCCATAGCAATATTGAGAGCTGCCGTACCCGTACGCTTACCTACTCGACACTGTAACATGTAAAGTTTACCTTCCTGAATGGTAAACTCGATGTCGAGCATGTCGCGATAGGCATTCTCGAGGATATTGCGAATTTCGACAAGTTCTTTGTAGGTTTCGGGCATGGCTTCTTCCATGCTCTTGAGATGCTTGTTATTATCGTTTTTGGTGACGTTGTTCAAAGGATTGGGGGTACGAATACCGGCCACAACATCTTCGCCTTGAGCATTAATGAGCCATTCGCCATAAAATTCGTTTGCACCGGTTGCAGGGTTGCGGGTAAAAGCTACACCCGTTGCAGAGGTATCGCCCATGTTACCAAATACCATGGCCTGCACGTTTACGGCTGTACCCCAATCGTCGGGTATACCTTCAATACGACGGTATGATACTGCCTTCTTTCCATTCCAGCTCTTGAATACGGCTTTGATACCTCCTATCAACTGTTCTTCAGCGTTATCGGGGAATTCTTTGCCGAGAACTTCTTTAATCTTCTTCTTAAATTCTTCGGCTAAGTATTTCAAATCATCGGCGGTAAGATCGGTATCAGAAGTGTAATTTTTAGATTCTTTATATCCATTAAGCATATTGTCCAGTTGTTTACGAATACCTTCACCTACTGGTTCTATGCCCTCAGCTTTCTCCATTACCACATCGGCATACATCATGATCAACCGACGATATGAATCCCACACAAAACGAGGATTATTTGTTTTTTTAATAAGGCCGGGTATCGTTGCTGAGCATAATCCGACATTTAACACGGTATCCATCATACCGGGCATTGATTTACGTGCACCCGAACGGCAGGAAACAAGCAATGGATTTTCTGGATCTCCATACTTCATTCCCATCACCTGCTCAACCTTTTTCATATTTTCCCAAACTTCTTCCATCAGGCCAGCAGGAAGCTCATGGTTATTGGCATAATACTCGGTACAAACTTCTGTTGTAATGGTAAAACCAGCCGGTACAGGTAATCCTAACAAACACATTTCGGCCAAATTGGCGCCTTTACCTCCAAGTAGGTTCTTCATATCGGCTTTCCCATCAGCCGTTTTTGCGCCAAAAAAATAAACTCTTTTCTTCTTTCCTTCTGACATTGTTTTAAAAATTTTATTTATAACTAATTGATATTAAATAACTTATAATGTTACTTGTAAAAATGAAAGATACAAATGTAAGTAAAAAAATGATTATAAGAATTTGAAGTTATGATTTTTTTCCCACTCTCTTGTAATTGCAGTAAGATCCTCAGGCAATGAGACTTCGCCACTAAAAAAACTAACGGGAATAAGAGCAATATTATTAGCCAAAGCTTCGCTTACAGAAAAGTGTCCCTCGAGTATAAAAAATTTCTCGTTGGTTCTACAAACAACTACCTTATTTTCAATATTATATTCGTCATCTCGAGTAGGAAATAAATTACGGGGCGAAAGCCATATTTTTTTGTATGGTAAACCGTTTTGCCATTGTTCAATTGCCTCCCATGCATATTTAAATACATCGTCGGGGGTGATAAAAGAAGTATCGATTACTATATCGTAGTTATTCAAATTGTCTATATCTACCCCATACTGTAGCTTAAATCGTTTGACTTCGCTTTTGCGTCTTTCAACCATGCTTTTATAAGTTTCGTCGACATTGTTGTATTTCTCATTTACTCTCACATTATCTTTAAAGATACGTTCGGCAGCAATGACTTTGTTGCAAAGTAGGTGGATTTTGAACGAATGAGGAACAAAATGCCATGCTAGCCGCGAATCGAGAATAAGAGGTTCATCCGATCGGCCGTATTCGCTCACCATATTATCACATTCAATGTCTATCTCGGGATGTGTCTCCATGTACTTATTGAAAGTAGTAGTGTCCATACCATACTTTTGAGCAAGCTTTCGTTGAATACCACCTACAGAAATAATTGGAATTCCGGCTTTTTCTGAAATTTTCCGAGCTAAAACTGTCTTTCCGCTACCCAAATCGCCTGATATGGAGATTTTATTTTTTAACATAATGTTTCTTATTAGTAGATAATATGCAAAAGTATGGGAAAAATCCCAAATCGTATGTAAAATTCGAAATTCTGTACTAAATTAGATACATATTTGGACTATACTCAAAATATGCCTGAACTGCCCATTGATTTGCGTCAGATTTCTTTTGCAACTACTGACTTCAGTACGTTGATGCAAAAACGTATATACCGAATCTTAATAGTTTGTAGTAATTATGATTTTTTTATATTGGAAGAAGATGGCCGTATTGAAGAGCAAATCTTTAACGAGTATAATGCTCTCAATTTCCGATTTCCACCGGTTGTGCTACATGCAGATACTGCCGAAGAAGCTTCTTATCTTTTAAGCACGATGGATATCGACCTTATTATTTTTTTATTAAATCCATACCAGTCAATACCAATTAGCTGGGTTAGTTGCATTAAGCAAGACTATCCTCAAATTCCCTTGGTAACTTTAGTATATTATTCGCATGAACTCACAAACATCTTGAACCAGGCAGCTAAGGCATATCTCGAACCTATTTTTTGTTGGATGGGAAATGCAGATCTGTTAGTTGCTATCATTAAACTTCTCGAAGATCGTTTTAACGCTGACCATGATATTCAGCAGGTAGGAGTTCAAGCTATCATGATAGTAGAAGACTCGATAAAATATATTTCGATTATGCTGCCAATGATATACAAAATTGTAGTATGGCAGTCTCAAGAATTGGCAAAAGAAGGATTAAATGAGCATCAGAAGATGTTACGTCTAAGGGGACGACCTAAAATTCTACTTTGTAAAACATTCGACGAAGCTATACAAACATACGAGAAGTATTCGGATAATTTGTTGGGAATCATTACCGACGTAAACCTCAAAAGTAGTTTTCCCGAAAACAGGGAGGAAACCGAAGGTATAGCACTATGTAAGTGGGTAAGAGAACGCGATCCTTTTCTACCTATTATTCTGCAATCGACAGAGGTCGGTAACAGCACCTATGCCAAAAGATTGAAAGTCGGGTTTATCGATAAACAATCCAAAACTCTTCCAAGTGATTACAAAAAATATTTAACTACCCATTTTGCATTCGGCGACTTTGTATTTCGGAATCCTGGTGACGGTTCTGAATATAAACGTGTAGTGGATCTATACGAATTACAGCACGCTATTCTCTCAATTCCCGATGAAATTTTTGCTTTTCATGCCCGTCGTAACGATTTTTCGAAATGGTTAAATGCCCGTGCCCTATTTAGCTTAGGTAAGATATTCAAAAACCTACGACTGACAGATTTTTCAAATAACATTCCCGAAGC
>JAOAFU010000156.1 GCA_026416115.1 Bacteroidales bacterium
TACATGTAGCCCCGAAACTGAGAGTATATGTATTACGCCAGCAGTAGCATAAGCATTAGTCAATTCAGTGTCCATTTCGGATCGATAGCCGAAAAAAAGGGAATGAAAAATTGATTTCTCGTCGGTCGATTTAAAAAAAGAGCCAGTTTGTTTTAATATATTATTTCTAAAAAGCTGAATTTGACTATTTAAATTACTGCTTCGAAAGGGCATTGGCATTATTTCATTACGACTATCGATAAAAATTTTTCCTACAATATTTTGAGTTAGATAGTTTTTGTAAGATTGAGTTTGGTCGGATGAAGGAGGTATAAACAGCTCCTGAATTTTCTCCGAAAGACAAATATATTGGCCGGGTTCAGGTTCAATGTTCAAGTTACGTTTAATGTATAAAAGAACGTTTATTTTACTCGCTTTCCATTGTTCATCCTTTTTGTAATAAAGTATTCTTAATTTGTACCGTTGGCCGTAAGCAGTGGGTTCGGCTAAAGATCTAACTTCTCCAATCCAGTATATGCTTTCTCTAAAGTTTTCAATGTTCCAATTATTATATGTATGAATCTTAACAATCCCAATTCCCAGTGAAAAGAAGAACAAAAGCATGCTATAGTACCAGCCAGGAGTATAGTAATTTTGTTTAATGGTAAAATAAAATGCCGATAAAAGACTAATAAGGATAAATGTTATGGTTATTGAAGTTGAAAAAACTGTTATTTGGGAGGTAACAATACCAGCGATAAGAGGAATTAAAAATTTGAAAATTGGGGTGGTGTGAAATACTTTAACAAAATTATGTTTCATCCCTTTTTTGTAAGCAAATTATTAAATCGAAAAGAAACGACCAAATTTTCTGTTTGTAGTATTTAAATGGTATGGCTGTGATAGGGTTTTAGTGAGGTGTTTTGCATATTCGCTTATAGTCCTTTCGTATATTTGAAAAAATTTAAATAAGATAAACATGAGGAAGTTAATTATTTTTGGCATACTTACGCTGTATGGAGTATGGGCAATAGGTCAATCGAGCTGTTATCAGCTGGTTTGGTCCGACGAGTTTAACGGCAACTCTTTAAACCGAAATGTTTGGAACGTTGAGGTAAATGATCAGGGTGGAGGAAATAATGAGCTTCAATATTACACCGATCGGACTGAAAATTTGCGTGTTGAGGGAGGAAATTTAGTGATAGAAGCTCGTAAGGAGAACTATTTAACCCGAAATTATACATCGGCTCGAATTACAACACAAAAGAAAGTATCGTTCCGATACGGACGCATCGAAGCTCGCATGAAGCTACCATATGGAAAAGGTATATGGCCTGCATTTTGGATGTTAGGTGAGTCAATTTCACAAGTAGGTTGGCCAAATTGCGGCGAGATTGACATTATGGAGATGATAGGTGGAGGTACCAACGATTCTAAAGTTCATTGCACACTGCATTGGGGGCCTATGGTGAATGGAGGACATCCCTATTATGGCCTCTCATACACTTTACCAAGCGGTAAGTTTGCCGACGATTATCATATTTTTGCTGTCGAATGGGATGACAAAGCCATTAGAGGATTTTGTGATAATACCCAATATTTCGTCATGGATATCACTAAAGCCGGACTCGAAGCATTTCATAATCCGTTTTTTATTATTCTCAATTTAGCAGTTGGTGGTAATTGGCCCGGAAATCCCGATGCTACTACAGTTTTTCCTCAAAAAATGTATGTCGATTATGTTAGGGTATACAAAAAAACATCGCAGCTGGGTATTGAAGGGAAAAATGAAGTTCAGGAAAATGAGAATAATCTAGTTTTTAAAATAAGAGGTTATACCGATAGTTTAACTTATCAGTGGAATGTTCCATCATCGGTTACTATTCTTAGCCAAGGTGCCGATTCCTTAAAAGTAAAATGGGGCTGCAATTCCGATACCATTCGCCTTAAAGTGAAAGGAAAGTGCGATTCGACAATTTATACCTTTCCGGTAAAAATTAAAAGTCCTAAAATATCTGGGAAAAAGTGGGTTGGTGATGGTATGCAAGGTCTAATATATCGAGTCGATTCGTTGCCCGGGGCAACTTTTAAATGGCAGGCCAATGGAGTCACTCTTATGAGTGATTCCATTTTTTCGTGGGTAAAAGTTAATGCTTTACAGGAAGGATCTATAAAGGTTAATGTTACCTCGGTTTGTAATGTATATACCGATAGTTTTGCTATAAAATTTGGCGATGGTCAGTTTCCTTTTCCCAATGCAAGCAAACCTGCTACAATTCCCGGAACTATAGTAGCTGCAAATTTTGATACTGGCGGCGAAGGTGTTGCCTATCACGATATAGATGCTGGCAACAAAGGCAATGTATATCGACTCGATGAAAATGTCGATATCGAGGCATACGACAACAGTTATACCATTGGCTGGTTCGATAATGGCGAATGGGTCGAATATACTGTAAACGTTGCCAAAACTGCAACATACAAAGCAATTATAAGAGTTGCTTCTCAATTAACTACAGGTAGCTTTTCCATCTACATCGATGGCCAGTTGATTGCCGAGAAAGTTAAGGTACCCTCAACAGGAGGTTGGAGTACTTTCGCTAATCTTACTGTTACAGGACTTGCTCTGACCGAAGGAACCCATGTATTAAGAATTCTTAGTTACGGTGGATTTAACTTAGGTAAAATGACTTTTATAGAGTCGACCGAAACACAAAAAATTTCTCAAAATTCCATAAGATTATATCCCAACCCTGCTTCGAAAATTGCATGGATTGAATTACCATCGGAAAGTATTCCTGCCTACGGAAAAATATTTTCAATTGATGGTACCCTGAAAGAGGTTGTCCGCATCAGCACTGCCCGTGAGAAATTAGATTTGAGCCGATTGGCTGCAGGCTACTACTATCTAAGTGTCGAAATATCGGGTAATAAAACTACACTTCCCTTTGTAGTTCGATAGGATAATTAAATCTCACTTTCTTTCAAGCGTTCAGCGTTTTCGGCCATCTGCAACTGATCGATAAGCGGTTGAATATCGCCGTCGAGGATTGCCTGCAGATTGTAGAGCGTAAAGTTAATTCGATGGTCGGTTACGCGACCCTGAGGGAAGTTGTAAGTGCGAATCTTTGCCGATCGATCGCCTGTCGAAACCATAGTTCGTCGCTTCGATGCAATTTCATCGAGATATTTCTGGTATTCAAGGTTATATAGCCGGGTTCTCAGCTCGGCCAATGCTTTTTCAAAATTTTTGATCTGCGATTTTTCGTCCTGGCATTGAACAACAATGCCCGATGGTATGTGGGTTAGTCTAATGGCAGAGTAGGTCGTATTTACCGATTGACCACCCGGTCCCGACGAGCAAAAAGTATCTTTGCGTATATCGTTCATATTCAGTTCAATATCGAATTCGTCGGCTTCGGGTAAAACAGCAACAGTGGCTGCTGAGGTATGAATACGTCCTTGTGCTTCGGTTTTGGGTACTCTTTGAACTCGATGTACGCCCGATTCGTATTTTAATACCCCATATACACCTTCGCCTGTGATTTTCATTACAATTTCCTTAAAACCTCCCATCGTACCTTCGGTATAGCTGGTTACAGATACATTCCAGCCGCGACTTTCGCAATAGCGGGTGTACATTCGGTATAGATCGCCTGCAAATATGCTTGCTTCATCACCGCCGGTACCCGCACGTATCTCCATAATGGCATTCTTGGCATCCTCAGGGTCGGCAGGGATAAGCAGTAATTTAATTTTTTCTTCAAGGGCTGGTAATTGTTCGTTAAGTGTGTCGAGCTCTTCTTTTGCCAGATTTCTTAAATCTTCATCCTTTTCGGTTGTAAGGATCTCTTTTGCACTGGCAATGTTATTAAGTATTTTTTTGTATTCCTCGTATGTTTTTACAATGGGTGCTAACTCCTTATATTCTTTATTGAGTTTTACATACCTTTTCATATCAGCAATAACTGCTGGATCGGTTATCTGCTGACTAACCTCTTCGAATTTTATTTTAAGTGCTTCAAGTTTTGATAAAATGCTGTTGCTATCCATCCTTTAATTTCAAATTTTTGCAAAGTTAAGCAAATATTATGAGTAACCATAACAGAATGATTGGGACAATGAAGATTAAAGGCACCTAATAAGGTATAAATGAGGGAAAGGTTAATGATGACCTAACTCTTTTCTTACAGCAGGAGCAACTTTTGTGCCCATAAGTTCAATTGCTTTTAAAACATCTTTATGTGGTATAGTACTTATAGTAAGTTGCAACAAAAAACGTTGATGTTTGAATATTTGATGTTGGTAAAGAATCTTTTCTATAATTCGTTCGGGCGATCCAACAAAATTTGCCCCTTGTAACGATACAGAAAAATCGAACTGTTCCTTCGACATTGGGGGCCATCCACGTTCTCTTCCTAACTGATCCATAGTTTTTTTAATTGCTGGGAAAGCGATATTATAGGCCTCTTTATCGGTATCGGCAATAAATCCATGCGAATTAATGCTTAATGGAGGCACCTGGTTATGAGCACTCAAAGCTTCTCTACGAAATAAATCGACAAAATTCGAAAACCGTTCGGGTATACCACCTATAATAGCAATAGCTAGGGGAAGTCCTAATTTTCCTGCTCTTGCTGCCGATTGAGGTGAACCACCTGCTGCAATCCAAATGGGAAGTTTTTCCTGAACAGGGCGTGGTACTATCCTTTGATTATTTAGCGGTGCCCTGAATTTTCCTTTCCACGAAACAACCTCTTGCTCTCGTATCTGAAGTAGTAGGTTTAACTTCTCTTCAAACAACTCTTCGTAGTCGTCCAGATTGTAACCAAACAGGGGAAAAGATTCAATAAAGGAGCCACGACCCACCATTATTTCAGCTCTTCCGTTGGAAATTAAGTCAATAAGAGTAAATTGCTGAAAAACTCGAACGGGATCGTCCGAGCTTAATACGACTACAGCACTACTTAGTCTGATTTTTTTGGTGATCGAGGCTGCAGCAGCCAATACAATAGCAGGGCTTGGAATAATAAAATCTTGCCGATGATGTTCGCCAATTCCAAAAACATCTAGACCAACCTCATCGGCCAGCTTTATCTCCTCCAATAACCGACGTAATCGCTCTTGAGGAGATATTTTATTTCCCGTCCCCACTTCTTCGGTACAATCGCCAAAACTGAAAATACCTATTTCCATTTTGCTTTTTTTATTGTTAAAGTCTTATATTATTTCATTAAACATTGAAATGTTGAAAATTGTTCCCCCCAAAAAAAATTACTTAAATTATTAAACAATTCACAACTACTGTTATTTTTTTGCAGAAACGTATTTCTCTGGTTAGGCTTTTTTGTGCTTCGATAGTCTTGTACGCGTGTATGTTTTCATAAAAAATAAGGCTCCATGCTTTCCCATATATTAATTTCGAAAAAATATTTTGCTATGAACTAATAAAATATGTTAGTTTCGAATTTTCTTTTTCTTAAGTTTGAATTGAATTTGTACATTTTTTTTAAGTAAGGAATTGATGCATATTAACAAGTTTGTAATAGTTGCTGTGATATTTCAAGCTATTTCCTTGCAATGTTTTTCCGTAAGTAAATTCGATACACTGAGTATATCTGACATCGGATTTCAGGAGAACTCTCCTACTTTATCTGAAAAAATATCAAAAGCTAGATATCAGCTTATAGATTACATTGTTGTGTCGGATACAGCAAAAGCTATTTCAACATTCTACCTTCTAATTCAGGGACTTGAAACCGATCAATATACCAGTTTGTATTGGAACGAAAAATTTCTTTTTAGCTTTCTTTTCAACATACCCCGATACATGTTAACTGAAGTATATAATTTAAACGAGTCGGTTATAGCTAAGATGAATGAGAAAATAAACCCTAAAGAAGATCAACTATATGAATTATTGTATAAAAAAGTAATCAAAAATGAGCAAAAGATTGAGCAAAATATAAATTCCCATCCTCAGTTGAATGAAGAGGAAAAGCAGTTTCTATTATTGATTTTAAAGACTTATACTTCTAGAAATAAACCTAACATACAAGAAGAAATAAATGAGCAAGCCGATTTTTTTCTATCCCAATATCCTTATAGTGTATATGCAAATTATGTTCGAAATTATGTGCGGTATCGATTTTCAATGGACAATTATTTCGGTACCAGTATTGGGGGCGGATTAGCACTTATGCAGGGTAAAATGAGTAATTATTTAACTGAGAAAGGGAGTTTTATTATTGAATTATCCTATGGTCGAACTGGTAAATTTCATGTTTCTCTTTCAATAATCCCTGTGTTTGTTGAGGTTAAAGAAAGTTTTACCAGTAACTCGGATTATGTATTTAAACGCGACTCATCGGCCGCTATAACCTGTTTTAATTTTTCTTTTTTTTACGATGGTTGGTCATCAAAGCGTTTTGCTTTATCTCCTTTTATGGGTATCGGGTGGTCAAGTTTAAGTTCCAGTACCTACGATGCCAGAACTGTAAATGAAGGTATTACTGCATTCACTTTTCCTCTTGTTGGGATTGAATTAACTGGAAATTTGTTCTCAAAGATAAATTATAACTACTTTGGTCAGATGATAGCAACAAGCATGGGGCTCACATTACGTTATTCTTACCAACCTTATTTTTTTGAAAATCGTTATAAGTTTATCAATGGTTCATCGCATACCCTCACGTTGAGCTTATATATGCGTTTTGGAGGGGTAAAAAGAGTTTATTGAAAATGTTTTTATGATGAAAAAAAAGGTTTTCTTTTATGTTTTAGTTCTTATAAGTTTACAGATTTTTCCTTTAAATCGTCATCTAGCGATTTCGCAGAACAGCTATTTGAAAATTTCAGGTTACACGCAGGGGACTACCTACCATATTACTTATCAGAATACCTTAAACAGAAATCTTGAGAGCGAAGTTGAGAAAAGGCTTAGGATAATTGATGAACTTTTTTCGATATATAACCCCAACTCTTTAGTTTCTACAATTAATAAGAGTAATAAACCAGTTAAAGTTCCATTGCTTTTTGAAAATCTCCTTAAAAGAAGTTTCGAAATTTACCGCGAAACTCATGGAGCATTCGACATTACAGTAGGTCCATTGGTTGAAGCATGGGGGTTTGGTCCTTCCGGTAGAAAGAACCCTTCAGCTCAACAGATCGACTCATTGCTTACAGTCGTAGGTCACGATAAAATAAAGTTAAAAAAGCATATGGTAATAAAGGCAGATGGACGAGTAAGGCTCGATTTTAATGCGGTTGCTCAGGGATATACAGTTGACTTTTTAGCGCAGTATTTCGATTCTTTAGGTATACCAAACTATATGATTGAAGTGGGAGGAGAGTTAATAGCCAAGGGAGTTAATGCTTCGGGTCAACCCTGGCGAATTGGAATCGAAAGTCCATCGGAGAACAACCAGAACCAAGGCGAACTTATTCAGAAAATAATTAGTGTCACGAATATGGCTGTTTCTACATCGGGTAATTATCGGAAATTTTACGTTAGTAACGGGGTGAAGTATGCTCATACGATTGATCCGAAAACAGGCTATCCCGCACGCAATACACTTCTAAGCGTAACCATTGTTGCGCCTAATTGCACCGACGCCGATGCCTATGCTACTGCATGCATGGTTATGGGAATCGATAAGGCTAAACAATTTGTAAAAAATAGGCCCCAAATAGGAGCCTATTTTATTTACAGTGGGCCAAAAGGTGAGTATCTCGAATTTATGACTGAAAATTTTAAAGCTCTTATATTACGCTAACTTTTAATTCTTAAGAATTTTAAAGAAATATACTGAGTTTTCGTTTCTCACTTTTAACAAAAATAATCCTTTTGTCAAGTGAGATAAATTGTAACAGTTCTTGCCCCTCATTAGTCTATCACTAAACATAACTTTCCCTTGCATATTGTAGACTTCTATTGTTGCAGATTTGTTATGATTCCATATTACAAATAATTTACCGTTAGTTGGATTGGGGAAAATTTGCAAAATGTTGTCTATTAAGCTTGGAGTTAAGGTGCCATCAGAAGTTTCCTCAATAACCCAAGGGAACGATACCTTTTCACCACATTGCCAATGTATGTAATAGGTTGTGCCATATTTGCAGGCTATGTTAACTTCCGATTGAGTAAAACAGGTGCTAAATGCAGTTGCAATGGGGCTTTGCTCACACGAACTGTATACTTCGAGATTCGTATTATAAAGAGTAAGGCCACAGTTTGATATGCGTAAAGTCCCGTTTACCTTGGCTGTGTATGCATACCAGCGGTCGAAATTTGAGCTATGGTCGGAGAAGTTTGTATCTTTTTTTGCAGGCAAGGGTTTAATACAAAATTCACCTTCTTGAGCCTCGCTTTCGGATAAAGTCCATTGATAGGGTTGTGTAATGGACATTCCGCCCCAAATAAGGTAATATTTTTGCCCCTTAATACCTTGAAAATTATAGGTATGTTGAAAGTTTTCACAGTATACTATCATTTTGGGCACTTCTTCGTACGATTGACATGAGGTATACACCCCCATGCCGACTTGCTGTGTTGTAAGTCCGCATGTACTTATAGATATTTTACAATTTTTTGTGGGAACATAATAAAACCATAGGTTGTTACTACCTACGTGTTCACTTGTATTGGTGCCCTTTATAGCTGGTTTTGCCGTAATACAAAACTCTCCTGCCGATGGTTCTGCTTCGGTAAGTACCCAATTATACGATCCTCCATTATTAAACCATTTAATGTAATAGGTCTGATTTTGGATTGCCAAGAAACTCAAAGTATACTGGGAGCCACATGATGTTACATAGTGGTCAATTGGATCTGAAACATCACAAGAATTACCTATGCTCATGTTAGTTGACAAATCGGTTGTTTCACAAGTAGATATTGCTACCTTTCCTGTTTTGGTTGCTGTATATTTAAACCACTGGTCGACACCACCTGAATGATCGGATGTATTTGTTCCTTTTTGAGCTATTTTGGGGTTTGAGCAGTATTCGCCTTGAGGTATTTCAAGCTCCTCAAGTAAAAAATCATAGGAACTGGAGGTATAGTTTTTATACCAACGAATATAATAGGTTTTACCCGCAATTGCCTCCATATAAATTTCCGACTGATTACCACATGTATTATCATTAAATGCTTTTTCAACTGCAAGTGTAACACTGTCGTATACAGCCACCATTGTGTTTTCTGTAGTACGTCCACAGCTAGTGATGTGCAATTTGTTGTTCTTTTTGGGTCGATAAACAAACCATTGATCGATATTTCCCATATGGTTAGCCGTATTAATACCTACATTGGTTTGATGTGCTGTAAAATAGTATTCGCCAGGCATTGGCTCAGTCTCTTTGAGAATCCATTTGTATGTTCCCGAGGTGTAATAATTATACCACCCAATTAGGAAGGTCTCACCTTTTCTGCATTCAAACTTAACATACGATTGCTTACTACAAAAATCGTTGTTGCTTATGATAGGAGTATTAGGAGAACTCGATTTGTAAACGCTTACAAAAGTATTTTCTGAAGTAAGATTACACGAAGATATTTCAATGCTTCCATCTTTAGAGGCGGTGTACACAAACCACTGGTCAATGCCTTCTGAGTGGTCACAGATATTAGTATCAAGATGAGCAGTAATCGGTACAAAATTGAATTCTCCAGGTAGGGCATCTTCTTCCTTTAGCTCCCAATTGTAGCTACCTGAAGTATATGCATTACTCCAACGGAAAAAATACACATAGTCTTTTATCCCTTTAAACCTAATCTTTGTTTGATTTCCGCAGGCTGTTTGTTTATAATCGGTTAATTGCCACCAACAGTCCATCATAGTAATCAAAAAAGTGCGTTCGGTAGTAAGGCCACAGGTAGTGGCTGTAATACGACCGTTTTTTGTTGCCTTGTAATAAAACCACTGATCGATATTGGAAGTATGGTCGGCAAAATTGCTGCTACCTATTTTAGCCTCTTTGGCAGTCGAACATAACTCGCCAGGAAGAGGGGGTTCGTATTTGAGTGTCCATTTATATTTTCCCGTCGTCATGTGTTTATACCATTTGATATAATAGTTCACGTTTTTTGTTACCTTAAATTTAACCTGCGACTGTTTACTACAAAAGTCATTACTTTCGGTAATAAAACTATTCCAGCAGTTGGAAAATACACCTACGTATGTGTCCTCCGAAGTAAGTCCGCAGGAAGAAATGGTAACATAGCCATCATTTGTAGCCTTGTATTCAAACCATTGATCAATGTTTCCTGTATGATCACATTCGTTGGTATCTTCTTTTGCTGTTAAAGGGGTGACACAAAATTCTCCCGGAATTGGGTCCTCGATGGAGAGAGTCCAGCTATAAGTGGCCGACGTAAAAATCCCAGCCCATCGAATTAAGTAGGTATTACCTTCGAAAACTGGTACAACAAGTTTTGCCTGATCGTTGCAGCCCCAGTTGTTGTAGTCGGTTGCAAAGCTTCCACACGTATTGTATACTTCAACATAAGTATCTTCTGTTGTAGTACCACAGGTCGATAAAATCATTCTGCCATTTTTGGGGGCAGTAAATCGATACCATTGATCTTGACCACTGGCATTATTGGCCGTGTTGTTTCCAATGACAGCATTCATGGGATTATCGCAGCTTATTCCCTGAGGAATAGAAAATACTGACTTGCTTGCTAATAATCCAATTAAAATTAATGTTATAGTTCGCATAATTTTTATTTTTAAATAAGTAAAAATTAGTTAAAATTAACTCTAATTTGTTAATAAAAAAAATAATCGATTTTTTTTACACGTAATTTTTTTTTAATTCTGGATACAAGTCTTTATAATTTTTAGTCTGATAAAGGAGGAAAGAACTATTTTATGTTTTATAAGATGGGTACTGCATTCACCAAAATTACTTTTAGCCTTTATAAAATTTGTTTTTTTAATTTTATTTCAACTTTTTGCTTAGTTATTTAAAATTACTTTATTTTGTATCAGATATTTAAGATAGAAGGTCATGTCGATTTGTATGTATATTATTGAATAGTAATATTTTGTATATGCCTTACAAGGAAAAGAAGATAGAAAAGGTATATTACACTATTGGAGAAGTTGCCGAAATGTTTGGTGTAAACACTTCACTTATCCGTTACTGGGAAAAAGAATTTGATATAATTAAGCCAAAAAAGAATAAAAAGGGGAACCGGCTTTTTACTAAGCAGGATATTGATAATTTTCATCTTATATACCATTTGGTAAAAGAAAAAGGTATGACGCTTAAAGGGGCACAGAAGAAACTCAAAGAAAACAGAGAGGATACGGTCAACAATTTTGAGGTAATTAAAACACTCAAAGCAATTAGGGAGATGCTTCTCGAGATAAAGGATAATTTATAAGGTGTCCGTTTTATGGTGGTTAAGGAAGTTATTAGCGCAATTGAGAATTATGCTCCTTTATCTTTTCAGGAAAGTTACGATAATGCTGGTCTTATACTAGGGAGCCCCGAAATGGAAGTATCGGCAGCCCTAATATGTATAGATATTACGGAAGAAGTAGTTGAAGAGGCGATAAACAAAGGAATTAATTTGATTATTTCGCATCACCCCCTGATTTTTTCTGGTTTAAAGCGAATTATTGGCAACTCATATATTGAGAAGGCTGTTATTAAAGCACTCAAACACGACATTGCTGTATACTGCGCTCATACTAACATGGATATAACGTGGGATGGGGTAAATATTCATGTTGCAAAAAAAATAGGATTAAAAGAAATTGAAATTTTACGCCCACTCCAGAAGCACCTAGTCAAAATTGTAACATTTGTTCCGAATAGTCATGCAACTGCTGTTCGTGAAGCTTTGTTCGAAGCTGGTGCCGGACATATAGGCAATTACGATAGTTGCAGTTATAACATACATGGCGAAGGAACCTTTCGAGGACTTTCTGGTTCGAATCCTTTCGTTGGCGAGCCTCATAAATTGCATTTTGAGTCCGAAGTTAGAATCGAAACTATTTGTCCCAGACACATTCTTTCACAGGTAATAAAAGCAATGTTAAAGGCTCATCCATACGAAGAGCCCGCCTATGATATCTATCCTATTGATAATCTATACGAAAGAGCAGGTTTGGGTGTTGTAGGAAATTTGGAACGAGCTGTAGAGACTTATGAATTCTTACTTTTTATAAAAGAATTGTTTAAGGTTCCTTTAATTAAACACACCAAACCTATTAAAAAATTTATTGAAAGGGTTGCATTCTGTGGAGGTAGTGGTAGCGACTTGCTAACCGACGCCCTTAAAGCAAAAGCCGATATTTTTATTTCTGCCGATTTTAAGTATCACCAGTTTTTTAATACCGAGGGGCAAGTGATAATAGCAGATATAGGACATTTTGAAAGTGAACAATATACAAAAGAAATTTTTTATCAAATTCTGACAAAAAAATTTCCTAACTTTGCAGTCCATTTTTCGGAAATAAATACCAATCCAGTAAATTATCTGTAACCTATGGCACACATTGAAAGTGAAATTTCCATTGAAGAAAAACTCAAAGCTTTGTATGAACTCCAAAGGGTACATAGCGAAATTGACAAAATAAAAATCTTACGAGGAGAACTCCCGCTCGAGGTAGAAGATTTGGAAGATGAAATTGAGGGTCTTGAGACAAGAATTAAGAACTTGCAAGATGAATGTAAAAGTCTCGAATCGGCTGTTTCGGCTAAGAAAAACGAAATTGCAAATGCCAATGCACTGATTAAAAAATATCAGGAGCAGCAAGAAAATGTCAGAAACAACCGCGAGTACGATTCCTTATCGAAGGAGATCGAATTTCAAACACTCGAAATTGAGCTTTGCGAAAAGCGTATAAGAGAATTTACAGCTCAAATAAAAGCTAAAAAAGAACTTATCGATGAAGCTACACGTAAGCTTAACGAACGTAAGCAAGATTTAGAAAGTAAAAAGAAAGAACTTGCCGAGATTATTGCAGAAACGCAAAAAGAAGAAGAAGCTTTACTGAAGCGTGCTCAGGAGGTCGAAAAAATAATAGAACCTCGTTTAATGACAGCATATAAACGAATTCGGTCAAATGCAAGGAACGGACTTGCTGTAGTTACCGTAGAGCGAGATGCATGTGGTGGATGTTTTAACAAAATTCCTCCTCAACGTCAGCTCGAAATACGTTCGCGAAAAAAAATTATTGCATGCGAGTACTGCGGCCGAATTTTGGTCGATCCGGGTTTTGTTGAAGAAAACAAATAAATAACGCATAGCCGCATTTGTCGAGTTTTAAAAGAAGACCTAATTTTTCCCAACCATCGCTATAATAAACCTTGTGCCTTCCCAGGGCACAAGGTTTTTTTCTTTGTAATTACGTGCAAAGAATTTTTAATGGTACAATAATTTTTATATTTTTATGACTCGATACAACAAATAGTTTGGTTGGCATTTTGCTAATCATCAGCACACTATTTGTTTGTTTCGGTAATTTATTGAATCTGGGAAAGCAGCTTGCTGAATTATTTTGGATAATACCTCGGAGGTATGAGGCACTTCGGCATAGGGATAATTTTTTTTGTAGCTACTGTTTTATCAGAGCCAGTTTGTTATGGCCAATCCTTAGGTTCGAATGTGCAATTCTTTAATATTGAAGATGGCCTTTCTCATTCGGCTGTAAATTATTTACTTGTCGACTCTCGGGGTTTTTTGTGGGTAGCTACTTCCGATGGATTAAATCGTTACGATGGTTACTCTTTCATTAGTTTCAAGCACTCTTTAACCGATACAAATTCCCTTTGCGATAATTATGTCCGACATCTTTGCGAGGACCGTCAAGGAAATATTTGGGTTGCTACAAGTCATGGTTTGAGTTGTTATGTAAGAGCCAAAGGTAGCTTTACGAACTATTATCACGACCCTACAAATCCTAAAACAATATCGAGCAACAATATCTTTTTTGTTTATCAGGACAGACAAGGGGTTATTTGGGTTAAAACTATCGAAACACTTGAAAAATTAAATCCTAAAACTCGAGAATTCACCCATTACAAACATTACAACGATGTTTTTAATTATGCATCAAACGACTTCTTCTTCTCTATATACGAGGACACTAAAGGTAGATTATGGGTGGGGACTAAGGACGGATTAAATTTTTTTGATCGTCAACTCGAAGTATTTCGTCGATATGAAAATGACCCCACAAACCCTTTCTCAATAAGCGACAACAGAGTAAAAGCTATATGCGAGGATTCTCTTGGACAACTATGGATAGGTACAGAAAATGGGCTTAATCTTTTTATCCCTTCCACGGATAAATTTGTTCGTTTTTTTCATAATCCACAAAATCCTAATAGTCTGGTAAACAATGTTATAAACGATATGTTTATCGACGACCATGGAGTTTTATGGATTGTAACAATGGATGGATTTTGCAATTATGATACTAAAACCGGTACTTTTAAAACATATCGAACACTACAGTATCGGGGGATTACATATCCTCTTACCGGTATAAGTAGAATGGTTAAGGACAAAGCAAATAATTTGTGGATTGGAAGTTACGAAGGTCTTACAAAAGTTGATTTAAAACCTTTTAAGTTTGGTCTTTATCCCGAAGCT
>JAOAFU010000030.1 GCA_026416115.1 Bacteroidales bacterium
GGTTTAAGGTTTTAATGTGTCAACTTTAAAATAGGTGTTGACAAACGACCTACAATTCTATATATTATTTGGCCAAATTAAGAATTGTCATAACTATGTAACCGCTTAACCTGTTTTCCTCATACACTTGCAGCTAACTATCATATATACGAACTTTCGCTTCTATATGTAGTACTTTCAAAAAACATCTAAACAAACTTATAAAATTCTTAGAACTTTTCCAAATCCTCGTTGCTTGCTCATTATCCCAAGTTATCCACATGGGATTTTTCGTAACTGTTACATTAATCAATAATTAGCTAAACAACATGCTCAAAACTATTTTAAAAAAAATCGGGAAGATGTTAAATTGATAAAAACTACCATTTCAAAAATACTTGAACTGCAATCTCTGAAATATCTCTTTCTGTCGAAAACGTATTATTTCCATCAGTGTAGTAATTGGTTGAAGAATACCTAAACCAAAACTTTATTTTACGTAAAATCTCACATTTTAAAATAATTGCATACCGCTGCCCTATTCCATAATAGGTTACTCCCGAATACACCCTCCAGATATTTTTCTCGTAGCTATATATTCGGCTGCTCCAGTCGTCTGTGTTAAAGTGAGAATACCTGCCCGATAGGGTAATACTTTTGGTAAGGTCAATGTCAATATCCTGTGCTATAGCTATACCTTTCGACCATTGCGGTAATGTTTCTGCAACAAAATCTATCCGGTTGTTTATCCTCACATTTTCAAGTACTTGCTTCCCAAATGCAAGCGTTACCTGGTGTTTTTTTTCTGAAATAGGATTTTCATCTACCCCCACATCTCCAAGACCCCAGCTAAGCTTATAACGTGCAAGAAACCGAAGTTGGTCGGTTGTATAAATATTTTGCAAAATCAGTCTGTTTATACGAGTTGGCGCCTTTTCGCCATATCGCAACCAGGGATATTCCGAGAAATCGAAAAAAACAACCAATGAATGATTTTCGGTCAAACCATAATTTACTCCCATACAATATCCTTTTTCGTTACTCACCTGCGTACCGGATGAAAATGCATTTGCATAAATCGAATAATATCCCGGTGAATAATCGCGGAATAACCAATTAATTGTAAGCTCGGGTATGGGCATAAAAGTGATGCCTGCGAGCCATGCATAACGCGCCAAAGAATTTGACACTGCTATTTCGGTAAAGTAAATTGCGGTTCGCGAATGAATACGGGCATAACTACTGGCTGCCCACAAACAATTTCCTGAAAAACTGTACGACTTATATGGTTGATTTGCTGGCTGATACAATGCAGAAAAGATTGAGTGGTAACCGCAAATGCCCCATACCAGATATTTCCATTCTTTATGTATATCGCTACCAAATGTAGTTTCACGTATCGAATGTCTGTTGGCTAATTCTCCGTTCGAGGTATGAAGTCCACTAAATAAAAAACTACTTACCGAAAACACTCTTCCATTCGAATCGGTTCGGGATACAGTAGCATCTCTGCCTTTAATACTACCCCACAAGGAAAATTCCCAACCATGGGTATTTCCAGTAAATGCAGAGCCTCTAAAAAAATTATTTTCTTCAAAGGTGCTATGTAATTTGATGCCCGATTTTACTCTGCAAAAATTCGAAGTATAGATATTCTGGAATATATCTTGCTGATTCCATAAAACTAAGCCTTGACCAAATCTACAAGTATAATCTCCTAATATTACTTTTTTGAAAAAAGGACTATTCGGCCTATATTCAACACCCGACGAAAGGTAGTCGAATGTTCTAATCGTGTTCGAAAACCAGGGTTCACCGGCATCTTTTTCGGCTAGTAGCCTAACCGATAATTGTGAAGACTCCATACGATAGTTATTACGAATCTTGAATTTACTCCCTATCAACTCTTCATTTTTACTATCAAAACCATATCGGGAGTAGGTAATAAACTCATGAGTAGTTGGTACCGCAACTATCAATAAATCGGGTTTGCCCACTTTCAAAAAGGGAATTAATGCTTTCACAATATTGCCCGACATGCCATCAACAGCACTAAGCTCATTTAACGATAAAAAATTTCCATGCTTTTGTTTATGCAGAAGTATAGCTGTAATTTGGGAGGGTGTTAACAAACCCAACTTCACCCAGTCGTCGTAAGTAGCTTTATTAATATCTATCTTTTCAAAGTCATTCTCAACCTCTACTTCATTCTCTCCCTCCCGATTGGTTTGCTCAAGCAGTTGTTCATAAGCTTCAATAACAATTGGTTGAGAAATAATATCTGATAGGCTGTCGATTTCTTGGGTTAAGGAAGGAAAACAAAAAACAAAGCAGAAAAACAATAGGCTAATGCTTTTTTTCCTTGCGTTGGAGTCGGTAGCTAAGCTGAAACGAAGGCGTAATGCCAAGCTGACTATGTTGTGTAAGTGCCAATCCAATTTCATACGTTCTAAAATCATATAAAAAACCAAATGAAAAAAAATATACCGAGCTATTCGATATATGCAGACCAGTTAGTATATTAATCTTTTCAGAAGGAATAATTTTCAATCCACATATCCAACTATAATTGGGGAAACCAGATAATTGAATTTCCGACATAAATACAACCATCGAATGCACGCTATATGAGCCTCCAAGCCCCATAAGTATAAATCTCTCATTTACCATTCCCTGCCTATATTTATAAGGTACCAACGACTGTATATAAGCTCCTACCGACAACTTTTCCGAAAATCGATAAATAACTCCTGCATCGGCATTATACAACACATGCTGATGGTTTTTACCGAGCATATAGGTACTATATCGGCTAAACTTTAATCCACACGAAAAATCATCACCAAACTTGCGTGAAGTACCTATCGCCATACTCTCTTCTCTGTAGCTTTTATTTCCAAAAACCAAATAGGAGAAACCCAAATTGACCCAACCCGAAGGATAAACGAACAGAAAAGCTTTATCGGAAAGCTCGGTAAGCAAATATCTTTGACGGTAATATAGCGAAAAAACAGGACTAGCTATCTCACACATCCCTGCCATGTTACCAGAAATCTGCCAAATGCCGTAACCGGTTGCCATATAACCTGCAAGAGACTCGGAAACAACGCCCTCCGAAAATTGCTGATAACTTTGTCCTTTACTACTAATAACTAATAAAACACAAGAAAATAAAAAGTATTTGGCCATAGGTTATTTTTCCTACAGCAAGATATAAAAAATTGAAATGATTTCAAATCATTTTTATCTTTTCTTCTCGCAGGGACAGGGTACTGGTTTATGTCGATTATATTTTTTTGCCGAACACCCCTCTAATACAGTTAACAGAGCAATTATGACAAGTAATAATTTTATCGTGCTTGTGGTCGTTCTCATGAAAACTATTTATTTCAAACCAAATTAAGGCACTTTATTATTATATGTAATTTTAACAATACGCATATTTTTAAATTCAGGCATGTATCTCGACTGATATCCAGTATAAGATTTAACAGGTAAATAAAAAAGGTCGTCATCTGTGGTATTTACCGGATATCCTAAATTTACTGGCTCGCTCCACACCCCATCGGGTTGTTTAACACTGAAAAAAACATCGAACCCCCCAATCGTCGAGTGTCCTTGCGAAGAGAAATAGAGTGTATCACCACCTACCGATAAAAAAGGGGTCTCCTCGTTGAATGTTGTATTTATAACTGTGCCAATATTTCTGGGCACCGTCCATTGACTGTCAGGAAGTAACTCGACAAAAAAGATATCGAGCCCACCAATTGAAGAAGGTCGGTTACTAGTAAAATATAATGTTTTCCCATCGGAGGAAATACAGGCATGAGACTCCCAGTATTTTGAATTTATTTCTTTGAACGGTACAGCATTTGAAAACCTCTTTCCTGTCCATTTTGAAATATATATGTCACTTTTATCCAAATCGACATAGTTAAGCAAAAGCACATTACCATCATCGGAAAGAAATACAGGAAATAAATTTCCATCGCTCAGTATAGAGGTGTTGAGTAAAACAGGTGCTCCCCACCCTCCATTACGTCGTTGTACCCAATAAATTGCGTTGTAAAATTTTTGCTGTACTGCATATATCGCATACTTCTCATCGTGGGTAAAAACAGGGTTTAATTCGTTATTTTTAGTTCCAAAGGGCCTACCCAATGGAGTAATCGTAACAGAAACAGGATTCTTAACAGCCAATTCTGCACGCTTACAGGCATCTATTTGTCCAAGAATCCAATTTATTTCAAAATCTGAACTTTTTTTGTTTATCTTAAGAAAGTGTTCATACGCTTCAATAGCTTTAGTTAGCTGCATATTGATTCTGTATGCATTTCCAAGGTATATCCAAACATCCAAAGGCGCTGATTTTTCTTTTAAACTACTTTTTTTATAAAATGTACTAGCATTTTGTGCTGCTTTCTCAAGGTATTCGATCGATTTAGACTTTTCACCTGGTATGTTTAAATAGCAAATTCCAATGTGATATAATATATTGGCATTATCCTTATATGCCCTTTTTTGCAATTGAAGATATAACGGTAAAGCATCCCTATATGATTCGGAAGCAAAAAAGAATTCGGCATCTTCAAATGTCTCCTTTTCGAACTTAGTTTGAGAAAATAAAATATCCATTTTCAAAAAAAGAAAAATTATGGGAAGGAGACATGTTCTCATGGTTTTTGGGTTGGTTAATGCAAATATAAAAAAAACTTAAAACGACGTTGTACTTTTTTATACCCGTCAAAATAAATTAATAATATTAGCGCATAACCGCAATAAAAGGAAATAGTTTGCAAACTATTTAACGAAGCACAATCTGTTCGCGCGTTGGGCCTACTGAAATAATCTTTATAGTAACTCCAGTTTTATCTTCGATATACTGAATATATTTTTTAAGATTATGAGGCAAGTCAGCAAAATCGTTAACTGCACAAATATTTTGCTCCCAACCAGGCAATTCTTCATAAACAGGTTCAATCGGTTGCGACAGATCATAGGGCAATTGATCGGTAATTTTACCGTTTATACGATAATGAGTACAAACTTTTATTTTATCCAAACCCGTAAGGACATCGGCTTTAGTAAGGATAATGGAGGTTACACCATTGATCATAATTGAATACTTGAGTGCAACTAAGTCGAGCCAACCACATCGACGAGGACGACCCGTAGTTGAACCAAATTCTGCCCCCTTATTTCTAAGCCATTCCCCGGTGTTATCGTTAAGCTCAGTTGGAAAAGGACCCGAACCAACTCTTGTACAATAGGCTTTAACTATTCCATATACCTCTCCAATTGTTCGAGGGGCAATTCCTAGTCCGGTACAAGCACCCGCGCAAATGGTATTAGAGGACGTTACATAAGGGTATGATCCAAAATCAATATCGAGTAAGGTTCCCTGTGCGCCTTCAGCAAGAATCCTCTTGCCGCTTTGCAAAGCCTGATTAATAACATACTCACTATCGACCAAATTAAACTCTCTAAGTTTTTCAATACTTTGCATCCATTCTTTTTCTGCCTCTTCCAAATTAAAATCAAATGAATACTGACGCAGCAATTCTAAATGTTTGCGCTTAAGAAACTCGTATCTATCTTTGAAATCACTAAGTAAGATATCCCCAACTCTCAATCCATTACGCCCAGTCTTATCCATGTAGGTAGGACCAATTCCTCGAAGTGTCGAACCAATTTTTGTTGTACCTTTTGCGGCTTCTGATGCTGCATCTAAAAACCTATGGGTAGGTAATATCAGATGGGCTTTCTTGGAAATAACTAAATTTTTCCTCAAATCGACACCCAGTGCCATTAAAGCAGCATTCTCCTTCTGAAAAACAATCGGATCGAGTACTACTCCATTTCCTATTAAGTTCAGCTTATTTTCATGAAACACTCCTGAAGGAATAAGATGAAGTACGTGCTTTATCGAATTAAACTCGAGCGAGTGACCAGCGTTGGGCCCTCCTTGAAATCTTGCAATCACATCATAGTGTGGAGTTAAAACATCAACTACTTTACCTTTTCCTTCATCACCCCATTGAAGCCCAAGCAAAACATCTACCTTCATACGGCCTGTTTTTATCTCATGTTTTTTACAAAAAACGGGGCAAGTTATAATAAATTTTGATGAAATAGGATAATTAGAGAAAATTTATTATAAATTTTTTATTCACAATACCCATAGATGAAAATGAATTGAAATAGCAATTTAAAATATAATCGAAAAAAAATTAAATAAAACATAGGATTCTACCTTTTACTGAAAAATTAAGCTTATAAATAAAACAGAGGCCACCCATAAGAGTAAGCCTCTGTAGCAATGTAAAAAAGGGGGGTAAAAATTTATCTAGCTATTGTAACTGTTCCAGTAATTACACTTTCGCCTTTCTTGTTAGGATAAATCATATAAAAATAGTTGTTCATAGGTAACAAACGTCCGGTAGTTTTATCACGTCCGTTCCACGGTGTGGGATATCCCCTTTCCGACCTGAAAACCTGACGTCCCCATCGATCGTAAACTTCAACAATAGAATTTGGATATGCAATTTTAAGAGCATCTAAACGCCAAACATCATTCTTACCATCTCCATTTGGAGTAAATATGGTTGGTATACCATCTTTTGTAATGACAATATCACACTCCCTAATATGGATGGTATCCGTATTTGAACAATTATTTGCATCGGTTACCTTCACCCAGTATGTTCCAGGATTATCGGCTGTTACTGTATAATCTGGTGTTGTAATTGGATAACCAAAAGCATCGGTCGTATTCCATTGGAATATTGGAGCCAATTGATTATCATTGTATGCACTAAGAGTAATTTTAGAATTTCCGCAAAGCATAGTATCAGGACCAAGATTGACATACGGTAATTCGTGAACTAATACTTTTGCAGTATCTGTTGCCTCGCATCCAAAACTATTTGTGACCTTGACCCAAACATCTTCAGTTTTATCTGCAGTATACCAAAGACCCAAGCTACCATCGTGCCACGAAACTGAAGCATAGCCCGTATCGACTTCAAAGGTATAACGCTCGCCCCGACACAATTCTACATCGGGACCAAGATTAACTATAGGCGGATTTTTAAGCCTAACAACAAGATCTTTCTTATTGGTAAAACATCCCTGATACTCACCGTATACACTTAATCGATGCTCTCCTATGCCATTCCACTGTACACGAATAGTATCATTGTGCTTATCCTCACTAACGAGAATACCTCCCTCAACTTCCCAATGAAAAATCATACCCGATACACCTTTAACATGATACTGCATAACGGGTGATACAGCACAAGCCTCCTGTATTTGGCTGCCAGAATACGCAGCCAAAGTAGACATTAACAATGCTATTAAGGTCAGATATGCTTGTGAGCGTTTCATTTAAATTACATTAAAATTCAATTTCTCCAATATTTGGTACACTTTTTACTTCTACCAGAATCATTGGTATAAATTTGCTTGTTGTATAATCGACAATATTTTCAAAGTTGGTTCCATACATCAGCCTTGTAATTTTAATCTGATGCATGCCTGATGCCCAATCAACGGTAGGAATATGAAGTATAACCGTATCCTCCGTTGTTGACTCAGTAGTAACTGGTAAGTTATCATCAATTGTATAACTAAACTTGTAGGTTTCACCAGGTTGAAGAGTATACCCATAAAACCTAACCTGAACAAAAATTTCCTGGCTCGAAGGAACCGCATCAGACGGAGGACATACTTCAACCTGCCCACTTGTAAACATTACCTGTGCACCCTCTGTATAAATTGTATCAAGAACCTTCAAAGCAATATACATGGTGTCCCCTGCACAGCCACCTTTGAAAGGTAATATAGATAGGAGGTAATTACCCTTCGCCCAAGTAGCCGTATATACACCCGATGTTTCGGAAAGCTGGGTACCATTTAAGAACCACTGAAATTGATCACCGGTCGAACTTAGTGTAAATGTTTTTGTTCCTTTTTCAATGATAAAGGTTTTGTCCTGAGGGTATGCCATACCCACAAGGTATAGCATACCAATCATCAGACAAAATCTTAAAAATGCTGTATTTATTTTATTAGCCATTGAAAAAGTCATTTGGTTCAACTTCTCAAGTTATTAGAAAATATCACTAATTACAGGAGCAGTATCGACGTTAATGGTGTGAACAACACTTCCATTTGGTAATAATGAAGTAATTGAACCTCCCGTTACACTGACAATTTCGAGTGTGTGAGCACCAGCCTGAGCATTGGTATAAGTTATCGACGACAAATTGAGTGTGTATGTAGTTGCAGGAGAAGGTAAAGTTACTGTTGTGGATACTCCATCGAGTACATAAACAAAACTGTTAACATTTCCACCAGTAAAATTTATCACGACATTTGCCGGATGACCACCTGTTGGATTACCAGTAGTTTGAGGACACACATCCTGGGATGCCTGAGCAAAACTGGCTCCATAGGTCAGTGGCTGTACTGTTAAATCCATCTGTTTTAAATCACTCTTACAGTTATCCGAAGAGGTTGCATAAACCTCAATATGTGCAGTGCTTCCAATCGTATTAGAAAAAGAAATACTTATGGTATTATTACTGGGGTTTGCCGATACTATTCCAGCCCCGCTTGTGGTCCACGTGTATGGAGTTGAAGGATGTAAAGTTACCCCGTTCAAAAGATTAACAGTGAACGTACGTGTACTTCCCGGTGTAACCTGAATGGTCTGGGCAAAAGCACTTATTCCGCACAATAAGCCAAATGACAAGACAATAGCTAACTTTTTCATTTTTTTAAATTTTAATAGGTTATATCATATTATGTTTACCAAGTAAGTTCAGGTGCAAGATTTACAGCAATCGTAGTCTGAGGATAATTTCCCGATGCATTGGGATAAAATACGGTATTTCCTACAGAAGGAGTTATGCTGACAATACGAATTGTATAGGTGCCAGTCTGTGTGTTGTTATAAGCAGTTGTTATATCCAGATTATAACTGCTTGCATTCGAAACGGTAACATTTGTAACTGGCCCTGCTACATTGCTAGGATCAACAATCTGATACGAAAAACCAGATACGTTAACAGGATTTGAGGACTGATCGACAAACTGGATGGTAAACGAAGGTATATCACCACCAGTAGGATTTGAAGTTGTCTGAGGACAGATAGCTGACAATGCAGGTAAATTAGCCGAAACACCTAATTGACTAACTATTCGGAAGTTTCTTGTTTGCGGATTACCCGAACAGCTATTAGCTGCCGATACAGCATAAACGCTTATACTTCCCGTTGCATTGATAGCACCAGTAAATGTAACTGAAGTTGACGCTGTATTAGTGCTCGAAAATGAAGCACCAAGTGCAGGTGTAGCTGACCAGTTATAGCCATTGGCGTTAACTGTTACACCGTTTGAAACGCTCACACTAAAATTGTGTGTCGAGTTTTGTTCTACATCAATGGTTTGTGCTTTTACCCCCACTGATATAATAGCTGCTAAAACAATAATAATCTTTTTCATAATATTTGGTTTTTATGGTTATACATTTTATTAATTATGAGTAATAGGGTTAAGCTGTGGTGTGGCATAAACTGTATAGTTGTATGTATTATTAGTACCTATAACAAGATTACCACCATGGCTGGTAGCTGAAGTAATTTGAATGACTCTCGTAACATCGGTTGCTGTATTGTTTACGAGAATATTAGCTTCGCTACCCAAGCTGATAGAAGTTCCACTATTTATTGTCCTTGAATAGGGGGTTCCATCGATGGTATAGTTGACCACAATGGGATAAACTACAGTTCCAGTAAACGAAAGATTCAACGTTAAATTAGTTCCAGCTGAACCAGAGCAAGAGGCGCTCGATGTTGAAGCAAATTGAATGGTTGGAGGAGCAACTACTTGAACCTGATAGGTTACAGGTGCTGAGGGATTGGTACAGCCCTGTGGTGAAACTTCAGTTACCTGAATAGTGTAGGTTCCAGTAGTTAACCACTGTATCGATTGCGTATTGGTTGTTGATGGCGTATATTGAAAATTACTGCCATTTGTTCCACCCGTTACGTTCCATGTAAAACTACTTCCCGTAATACTTACGGCTACCGAATAGTTGTAAGTAGAATTGGCTATTACTGTTTGGTCCTGCGCAATAGCTCTATACCCTTGACTCACTAACCCGATGAGGGCTATTACTCTAAAAACTTTGTTAAAATTTTTCATTGCTCCAAACATATTTTTATATTATTAATTATGCGTAACCGGATTAATTGATGGTATTGGATGAACAGTTATAGTTATACCAGGATAGGCCGTACTACAGCCGTTTGAATTTGTAACCACTACACTAATTACATCTCCATTATTCAACGTATTAGTCGAATATGTACTCGAAGCCCCATTCTGAACCGAATTTCCATTAATATAAAAATGGTAATTATTTCCACCTGTAGCAGTAAATGTCACGTTATCACCCGAGCATATTGTATTATCAGCATCACTGCTTGTAAGAGTTCCTGATGGATTTGAATGAATAATAACTTGTATTGCATAATTAATACTGTTACAAGTTGTATTCGAGACTGTTAGAACTCCATTATAAGTTCCAGGTGTAATACTAATAGGAACTGTGATACTTATAGGACTTGCAGGAAGAGTCTGATTAATCACGTCTGATATACCTGCAGCATTGGCAGTTGCATCAAAGTCGATACTGTAAAGATTTGGCGACTGGGTTATGGCCGTATAAGCTAAAGGTACATTCGTTACTCCAGCACAAGCTGTGGCTATACCACTTGCTAAAGTAATAGTTGGTCGAGGTTGAACAGTAACTGTTGGAGTACCGCTCATTTGAAGCTGACACCCTGAATTATAGGCAAATACATTAAATGTAGTAGAAGTGGCTAAAATTCCGGTCGGGAAAGATAAAGTTGATCCTGTCCCAGGTATACTAGGTCCAATTAACGAATTATCAGCATTATTACGTAGTTGATAGGTTACCCCTACCTGAGAACCACTAAGCTGAATGTTAGTTGAAGCTCCTTCGCAAATTGTCGACGAAACAGCAGTAGCTGAATATGCATTAATTGAAGAACTGATGTTAAAAGATTTAGTGTCGGTTCCGGTAACACTATGGGTACCATCTGTAGACTCTATAACTGATACCGAACCACTACCAGGGGTCGTCCATGTTACAGTGATTGTGTTCGAAGTCGTCCAAACATTGCAGTTACTACAAGATCCGCCTGTAACAGTCCAATAATATTCATGGCCTGTAACCGCAGGAGTAGAATAATTCACAATAGCGTTCTGACAAACATTTGCTGTTGTAGGAGTAATATTAGGAGCAGGTACATTTTGAACTACAATAATTCTATCGTCATAAGCAGAACAACCGTTATAAGTTTCCGTTACCCTCAATGTATATGTTCCAGTTGTACCAAAGATTATATTAGTTGTATTGGCTGTTGGACTTTGAATAGTACCGCCCGACGCACCTTGCCAAGTCCATTGGTATGTACTTCCAGTATGACTCGTGGTCGTATAGCTTCTGGTTTCGCCCGAACCAACGGTAGTAGGTCCAATAATACTCGGTATATATGTAGTTTTAACCGTAATTTGTTTAGTTGTGTTGCTACAGGTTCCAGTCGTATTATTGCCATCGACAACAGAAATTAATGAAAATGAGAAAGTACCTGTTCCGCCAATATCATTTCCTGTAAGCTGAATATTATAATTGCTCGAAGATATCCCCGATTGAACAAAGGTGCGGGTTGGAGTACCAGTTGTTCGATAGGTTAATGTCCAAGGAGCGACACCCGTTAAAGATACAGGGATTGTTGCAACCTCGCCATTGTTACATATTGTAACAGAAGACACATCAGTAATTGTAGCAGTTACGCCACTTACCCCGATAGTAAATACATAATCATCAGCTGTAACTGGGTTGCTGGTGGTAATAGTACCCGATACAGCATTTCCCGATACCCCGCTAGCATTGCTTCTCTCTGTCCATACGCCACCACCAAATTC
>JAOAFU010000047.1 GCA_026416115.1 Bacteroidales bacterium
CCCGTTGCTCCGTTTAATCTTTCGCCTTTTATTCCAAAATGAGCAATAGTTCGAATTATAGCTTCCTCGAGCAGGTGAATATACTCCCTAACTCCAAGCTTAAGATGTTCGAGGCTAAAAATAGGATACCCAACTAATTGACCAGGGCCATGATAGGTAATATCGCCACCTCGGTTTATTTTGTAAAAACTTGCCTGCCGTGCTTGCAGCTGGATGTAGTTAACTAGTAGATTATTCTCATTTCCACTTTTGCCTAAAGTATATACATGAGGATGTTCGCAGAAGATCAGATGATGAGTCATAGGCTCAACACCTTTATTTTTGCTATCGATAACCTCGGCAAAAAGTTTTTCCTGAAAATCCCATGCTTCTTTATAATCGATCATACCAAGTGGATGATAAACCAATTTTTGTCCGCTTGTTGAAATAAATTCGTTTTGCATAGTTTTAATGATTACAGATGTTTTTCTGCATAGTAAGATGAGCGAACCAATGGAGCACTTTCTACGTGTTTAAAACCTCGTTTGAGTCCTTCGTTCTTATACCAAATAAACTTTTCGGGAGAGATATATTCGACTACTTCCATATTTTCGAACGATGGCTGGAGATACTGGCCAATAGTTAAAATTTGGCAATCGACCTTACGGAGGTCGTCCATGAGCTGAAAAACTTCTTCGTCGGTCTCGCCCAATCCTAACATAATTCCACTTTTAGATACAACACCTGAGCGGGCTATATGTTCGAGCACTTGTAAACTTGTTTCGTACTGTGCTTTTGAACGTACTAAAGGAGTTAATCTACGAACTGTTTCGAGATTGTGAGAAATAATTTCGGGGGAAACCGCAATTACTTCATCTATTAACTTGGTCTTTCCCTGAAAATCGGGTATCAGGGCTTCAATTTTAATTCCGGGATTAACTTTTTTAACCACACGAATTGTCTCAGCCCAAAACGAAGCCCCATAATCGGGCAAGTCGTCGCGATCGACCGATGTAATAACTACACTTTTGAGTTGCATAAGTTCTATTGAGCGAGCTACGCGAAGAGGTTCCTGAGGATCGGGAGGAAGGGGTTTACCCGTTATCACGTCGCAAAACTTACATGAGCGGGTACAAATATCGCCCAGTATCATAAAACTGGCTACACCTCTACTCCAGCACTCATTTTTATTGGGACAGCTACCGCTTTCGCATATGGTGTGCAGTTTATTTAAACTTACTGTTTTTTTGACCCTTATATATTCATCTGTATGTCTAAGTTTAATCTTTAACCAAGCCGGTTTGTGCTCATTTTTCATAAATCGTAATTTATGACAAAAGTAGCGTAAAAAAAGCCACATTTAAAAAATTTGTATTGCAGCAAGCACCGTCTAAATGAATAAAAAATTAGCCACTAGTCTATTGACCAATGGCTAACTTAAAAACAAACTCACACTTTTTTTATATGAACGGCATTTGGCTTACCAGTTAAGTATCATCAGACCGATATCGAAAGGATGGATTTCAGGCCCTTTTCCCGAAAGGAACAAAGGTGTTTGATAATAAGTGGCCACTAAGTGTATTCGGCGAAAACCGATACGTGCCTGATATCCCAGACGGATTGGAGACAGATAGAAATCGTCCTTTGTTACCTCGTGTTTGGTGTTCCCGTTTATTTTATAGTATTCCTTAGTTCGCGAGCCCAACTTCAGACCTCCAATCAGTCCAGCCGAAAAATATAGCGGATGTTTAGAATTACCAAGTGGAAACTGAATTTCGTACATCAAGGGGATATTGAGATAAGTATCTTTTAGTTTGTTCTTCGAATAAGAACTTGAACCAGTAGGTTTGAATTTGGGTACTATACGTCCGTTGCTTTTGGTAATGTTGTTGCTATCGCCACTAAAATAATAGCTGTTAAACTCAAGACCTAATCCAGTGTACAGGCCATTAAAAGCACCGAACGGGATACCATACTCAAACAGATTAAGACGAACACCTATGGATTTTCCGGTATTAAGCTCAAGAAACGAAGCCTCCGATGGCAAGGACATTGAAAAAGATGAGGTAACGAAGTTATTCAATGTCAACTCAAAACCTGCCCAATGTGGTTCGAAATCATGACTTCTCTTTTCTTTTTCGGGTTTTGATTTCGAGTTCCACGAATCCTCTTCAAAATTTTCGGTTGAATCCTTGTCAACATCCTGAATATCGACAATAGTCTTTCCGTCTTTTTCGACAATTGTAATCCCTTTTTTTCCAAGTTTTATTCGGGTTGTATCGCCATTTCTTTTTACTTCGGGCTTGTCTCCTAATATTTTAACACTATCCTCTGCTCCCACGTTAGGTGTTTCGGGAGGAATAGGCGAATCGGGCACAACAACGACGTTGTTTTCCACATTTTGGCCTCTTATTAGCTCAGCTGGTGATACAGTAATTGAAACTATTCCAAGGAATACTAGACGGCTAAGTAATAATTTTTTCAACTCATTTGATTTCATAATTCGGAATTTTAAACATTACATTAAATTTTGGGCTCCTCCCCCTTAAGTTATTAATCTTTACACAACTCCATTCTTTCTATGACACTTTTAGTATCCAGTAGAATAGGAAAAGTATAATTCAACCCATCCCAGATTTACCTCAACCTGTTTTCGACCATACAGGGTATCGGCACTGTGACGAAAAATCACATGATTCTTAGACTGCAGACTCAATTGAGCAAAATTGGTTTCGACCACCTTCGATAGTGAATATTCCGCGGGTATATTTAAAATTGTATTTTTCCATCTCTTAAGTTGATCGTTCATCCATTGACCTACAGTTAAAGTTTCGACACCTTTAAAATCGCCCTCCCAACTACGTTTAAGTATGTTTTCATCAACAATGATAAACTCGCGATTAGGAAAATACGCCATTACATACGATTGACGAGGAATTAGTGGCTCGAGTTGTGTAAAACTCTTTACAGGCGAATGATTTGCAGTATCGATTTGAGATAAACTTTCATTTTGCATTTTTTTTATGGTCTTATATGGACGATCCGGATCTGAGGGTAAGGATTGTATCACACGTTCTTTGCTGATAGTTTGATTCGCAAGAACACGTTGATTTTCAATGGGAGTCGGATTTGATATGGAAATTGCGGTTTTTTTTGTATTGGTGTTGAACCAAATACTCATGCCTATCAATATGGTAATTGAAGCTGCAATAGCAATACTACGGTATATCCAGGTTTGAGTAATAGCTTTCTCACGTCGTTTCAAAAATTTCTTGTTAGGAAAAATAATTTTTTTGTCGGGAATCGCTTTGACTTGTTTGTAAAGCTCGAAAGTTTTAAGGTTGGCTTTGCTGGAATTAATGCCTTGATACAGCATGCCACGCAGAACAGGATTATTCAAATCGCCTTCAAGTTCGGCAATACACAATTCTTCAAAATTGTGTTGATTAACCTCATTGAGTTGATTAATATCTTTTAAAAGATAGGTAAAATCAAGCTTTTCAGCTTCGATAGGTTGTAAAAACAAAAACTGTATTTGATCGAATTCATTTTGCAATTCGGGATGAGATGAGAGAAATTGCATTAATTCGATCGATTCCTCGTTCGAAAGTTTACCTTCGAAATAATCTATAAAAATTGAAATATAATTTTCGAAAGTGATTTTCATTGTTTTGTTTTATTTGCAATAATAATTTTAAATCAATGTTTCAAGGTTAACCAAGTAATTTTTCAGGAACATACGGCCTCTATAAATATAAACTTTTACCTGAGCCTCGGAAAGACCTGTAATCTGAGCTATTTCATCGTACGAGTACCCTTCGTAGTCGCGCAAGAGAATGACCGATTTTTGAGCAGGGGGTAATTTTTCGATAGCCTGATTAATAATTTCCTGAACATCGGAATAATGGTCGGTATGAGAGAACTTGTTTGCATTAACTTGCTCAAAATCCACCTGTTTTTTTTCTCTTCGAATCATATCAATCATAGTATGATAAGCAGTAGTAAACAAATAAGCTCTTACCTTTTCGTACGACACGCTATCGACTCTCATCCAAAGCTTCTCGTAGGTATCCTGAACAATATCCTTGGCTTTTTCAGTGTCCTTAATATTTTTCAAGATAAAGCGATAAATATTATCGGCAAACTGTTCGACGCTCAGATTATATTCAGCAACCGTCATGAAACTTTTATTGATTTTTATTAGCTGACGTTAAGGTGGGCTAAAAAGTTACAGGCAAGCTGTTAGTATTTTTTTATAACTTCTTTAGCAATGTGTTTGTCATATTGAAAAAAAAACGCAATTTTGTTTACTGGGGATAAAAGTACATAATTTAACTTCAAAAATATCACCATGCATTGTAAAAGACAAATTATCGTCGTGCTATTGATTTTTTTGACAATAGCGTTAAATGCCACGGAAAACCCTATAATTGATAGCTTGCAGAAAAAGCTTGAGATAGCGACTATAAACGAAAAGCCAGTAATATTAAACACGATAGCAGAGGCATATTACAAGCAAAGCAAGCTGGAAGAGGCAGAGCTTTTTGCTTCAGATGCGATAATAGCAGCACGCAAAGCAGGGAATCTTAATGAAGAAGCAAGAGCCAATAAACTAAAAAGTGCCTGTATGCTTCGTATGCTTCGATATAACGAAGCAGTGGATATGGCCCGTAAGGCTATTGATTTGTATTTGAAAAACAATAATACCCGTGAGGCAGCTGAGGTATATAATCACATTGGACAAATTAACAAGCAACGGCTCGACTTTGAAAAAGCACTTGAAGCCTATCAGAAAGCCCTAAAATTGTTTGAAGTTGCAGCCGATTCATTGGGAGTAGCATCAACATTCAATCTTATTGGTAGTCTTTATCTTAGGCAAGCCAATTATTCAGAAGCTTTAGAGTATTATCAGAAAGCGCTTAATATGAGGCTAAGGGCTAAAGATACAACTGCAATTGCTGCTTCATACGCAAATTTGGCGCTGGTTTATCGAGATCAGGGGAATTTTAACCGAGCAATAGAATTACTTTCTCAAGCTCAAAATCTTTATGAAAAAATACAGAACAAATCCGAACTCGCCAATACTTTTAATCTACTTGGAAGTATTTATTTCCGAAAAAATGACTTTCAACAGGCTATAGGTTATTTTGAAAAAGCCTTAAACCTACGCCGCGAACTCAATAGTAAGGCCGAAATTGCTGCTTCGCTCAACAATCTTGGTAATGTTTATAAGGAGATGAATAATTTTCCTCGTGCATTAGAGTATTTACAACAAGCATTAAAATTAAGAAAAGAGATAGGCGAGCCTAAAGCAATTGCCCTTTCGTTAAATGCATTGGGGAGCGCATATTGGAAAGCTAAGAAATACAACGAAGCACTAACGCATTATCTTGAATCGCTAAAGTTAAGTTTGGAATCTGAAGAAAGAGCAGAAATAGCTCAAGCCTATTACAATATAGGAAATATCTACTTCGAACTTAGCAATTACGAAAAAGCCCTTAAGCATTACAGCGAAGCTCTGATTTATAGTAGTGGTATCGACGACTATACCCGCATGTCGGTCATATACCACGGAATGGGCAATGCTTACCAGCAGATGGGGAAATATAAGGAAGCTATTGAAAATTATGAAAAAGCACTGGCTATAAGACAGAAATTAGGCGACAAAACACAGATTGCAATTGCTTTGAGCAGTATTGCTTCGGCATATGCAGACATGCAAAAGTATAACGATGCAATTAAATTTTACCAGCAAGCTCTTGCTATTCGTCAACAGCTAGGCGATAAAGTGGGCGAAAGCATTGTTCTTAATGCAATGGGGAATCTTTATCTTAGCCTCAATCAAAAACAGCAAGCACTTGGATATTTCCAGCAAGCCCTTCAGAAAGCCGAACAAGCCGGTTATCTTTTCAATGTTGCCCTTTGTCAGCGTAAAATAGCCGAAATATATATCGAAAACAATCAATTTAATCTGGCTTTTCCACTTTTGCAAAAGTCAATTGAAATTGGTAAAAGTATATCGAACTACGAACTACTTCGTAAAGGATACTATGCACTATACAACTATCATAATAAACTAAAACAGTATAAAGAGGCACTTGAAAACTATCAGCGCTATAATCAGTACAACGATAGCATCAATGTTTCGATGACCAACAAGCAACTGCTCGATATGCAAATAAATTTTGAGCTGGCAAGCCAACAAAATCAGTTACGACGTCAGGAGACTGAAATTGCACTTTTGAAAAAAGAAAAACAGTTTAATGAACTGCAAAGGCTGAAAAACCGACTTATTATTGCAGTTCTTCTAATTGCAGTATTGCTGGTGCTAAGTTTGGTCATTCTTTATTACAACCGATATCAATTAAAACAGAAGACAGCCAATCTGCTGCAAGAAAAAGTAGATATCATTGAAAAGATGAATCAGCAACTACGAGAATCGGAAGCCGAATTAAGACTTTTAAATAATACGAAAGACAAATTTTTTTCAATCATGGCTCACGATATTAAAAATCCTCTTGGAGGCATGATTACAATTACCGACATAGTAAAGAACGATTTCACAAAACTATCGGACGAAGAAAAAGCAGAGTTGTTTGAAACAATCAATAAAACCGCTCAACACCTATATACTTTACTCGAAAACCTTTTACACTGGTCGCGCTCACAAACTGGTCGAATACCTTTTAATCCTGTCGCACTTAACTTGCACCAGCTTGTTGAACAGAACATTGAGTTGCAGAAAGCAAACATAGAGAAGAAAAACATAATGGTGCTGAATATGGTTGACCCTGAGCTAAGCATTACTGCCGACCAGGAAATGACCTCACTCATATTACGTAATTTAATCTCCAATGCCGTTAAATTTTCTCACGAAGGGGGAAAAATTATCATATCTGCTAACACCAAAGACGATTTTGTTGAATTAGTTGTGCAAGATGAAGGTATAGGCATGTCGAAAGAAACTTTGAGCAAGCTCTTTCGCATCGATACACAAGTGATTACACCCGGCACCCACAACGAGAAAGGCACCGGACTGGGACTAATATTGTGCAAAGAATTTGTTTCAAAACACGGTGGAAACATTTGGGCAGAAAGCGAAGAAGGAAAAGGAAGCAAATTTTTTGTAACACTCCCAGCAGGCAGATGATGAGCTAATTTTTTAATTATGGCAACGGCTATAAACCGTTGGGGGGTATTCATTGGTTATGTTTTTTGTGGCAAACTGCTTTGGGGTCAAACTATTTACTATAATTTTGAGAACGACTCTGATTTATTATTATGGCTTTCTGTTAATAAAAGCCGATGGGAGTTAACTCATTCAGGCAGCATATCCGGAAACAGTTCACTTCATCACAACTTTGATAATGCATCGGCAGGAACCGACTATATTTTCTGTCCTTACACTTTTCCACTAAATTACAACGACACAATCGAATGGGAATTTGTTTTGCAACACGACTATTTACCCTCGTCGGCCAATAAATGGATATTTTATTTAGCATCGAGCACACCAGCACACTGTAATCCATGCAACGAAGCCACCTTAGGCGTAGGCGTAAATCAAACAAGTAGTGACGATGGACTTAATATCTACTACATCGACGCTAAAGGAGTTAAATGCCTCACCCGTAGCCTATTTAACTGGGAAAAGGAAGTAGGCACCAACCCATGTAAGGTTAAGATTAGTAGATTGCCCGATGGTAAATTGCAGCTATGGACAGCTGTGCCTTATACCTCTTCTTTAAAACTTAGAGAAGAAATACAAACACAAATACGCCCCGCTGGCTGTTATTTCGGGATAAGCTATACATACTCCTCGTCTCAGGATAAAAAACTTTGGCTCGATGATATTGCCATAACCTCTAAACCAACTACAAAATTTCAACTTAAGGTCGATACCGTTTTCTTTCTTACACCAAAAAAACTTATAATCCATTTTAACTCCCCGCTTGAAAACACTTTAAAGCAAAATCCCGAAATAGTCTTCTTACCTTCTATAGATATTCGATCAATTGAGTTTGGTTGTCAACAGATAATGATCGACTTAGTAAAGGATTTTGATCCCAAAAGTATATTACATCTTTCGCTCAAGAAAATAGCTGGTAAAGGTGGAACGAGCTTACAAGACACCATACTGAATATTTCGAGCAATATCGCAAGTTATTTTGATATAATATTTAGTGAGATTATGTTTGATCCCACTCCAACCCGACGGTTGCCTGAACTCGAGTACTTCGAGCTGTACAACCGTTGTGATCGAAGCCTTTACCTGTCGGGTTGGACAGTATCTAATGGAATTAAAAATATCCCCTTACCTGATTTTTGGCTTCAACCAAACGAGTTTGTGCTTTTTACAAATATAAGTGGTATTGGGAAATACGATACGCTAAAAAATGTAATGTATTGTCTTCCCAGTTCCTTTCTCAATAATGAAAAAGGAAGCCTTTGGTTAAAAAACGAATCGGGTGAAATAATTAGTTATATACAATACCAAAGCGATTATATTACCGATAAATATAAAAAAGAAGGTGGATGGTCGATAGAGATCATTGACACAGAAAATCCCTGTGGTGGAATTGAAAACTGGCAAGTATCGAAGAGTATCTATGGAGGAACACCTGGCGGACCAAATAGTGTGCAAAGCATAAATCGAGATTTGGTAAAACCTCAAATTGCACAATTAGCATTACCCAGCGACTCCACTTTCATAGTGTTCTTTAGTGAACCTTTGCATCCTCTATCGCTCAATACGACTAATTTTCATTTTTCTGACGAATCAATTGCTAAAAAAACAGCTTTTTTCAATAACGATGGACGAGCTATTGAGGTTATTCTTAATACCAAATGGCAAGGAACCGAAAAATACACCATACAACTTTTTTCACATATCGAAGATTGCGTAGGTAATCGCTTAAACGACACCTTGTTGGAGTTTTTACCTCCCCAGCTACCCAAGCCAGGGGAGATTGTTATTAACGAGATTCTGTATGAAACCGACGACTCGCTATCGGAATTTATCGAACTCTTTAATACTTCCGAAAAGTATCTCGATGCCGGAGAACTGATATTGGAACGCATCGACACCCTGACGGGACAAATCGAAGCCGTTACGCAACTCCTTCCTTTAGGTTTTATCATACGCCCAGGGGCTTACTTGGCTATTACTCACAATGTAGAAAAGGTAAAAAGTAGCTACAACATTACGTCTCCCTCGGCCATATTTAATTGGGTCAACCTATTTTCCCTACCCGATGAGGGTGCAACTCTTCAAATACGAACTTCCGATGGTCAGATCATCGATCGGATTTGCTACTCGCCGCGTATGCACTTTCCGTTGCTAAGCAGTACTCGAGGAGTTTCGCTCGAAAGAGTAAACCCTTTACAAAACGGCACCGATTGGACTAATTGGCACTCGGCTGCTTCGAATGTAGGATACGCTACACCCGGATATAAAAATTCTCAATTATTGAAAGAAAATATGATCGGCAACAACTGGTTGATACTTTCACCATCTACTTTCACACCCAATAACGATGGAGTGGATGACGTACTTGCGATACAAATTCGACCTTCAGAGCCGTCAACCTTGATAACTATTTCTGTGTTCAGTGCACAGGGACATTGGCTAAAAAATATTGCATATCAGCGATATATAGGCAACGAAGCTACTTTCGTATGGGATGGAACTGTAAATGGTCGGTTGCTTGCTCCAGGAATTTACATTATCTATGCACGACACATGAGCAGCAAACGAATAATAAGCGAGACTAAAAAAACCTGTACTATTGTGTATTAATTGAGCTTCAAAACAGCTAAAAAGGCCTGTTGTGGAACCTCAACATTTCCAACCTGACGCATACGCTTCTTTCCCTCTTTCTGTTTTTCTAGGAGTTTACGTTTACGGGTGATATCACCCCCATAGCATTTAGCTGTAACATCCTTGCGAAGTGCCTTGATAGTTTCTCGTGCAATAATTTTTGAGCCAATTGCAGCTTGAATAGCTACGTCGAATTGTTGACGAGGAATAAGCTCTTTCAGTTTTTCGCACATACGACGCCCAAAATCGTAAGCATGATCGCGATGGATAAGCGTCGAAAGCGCATCGACAGGATCGCCATTGAGAAGAATGTCGAGTTTCACCAAATTAGCAGGTTGATAATTACTCGGATGATAGTCGAACGAAGCATATCCTTTCGAGATACTTTTAAGTTTGTCGTAAAAATCGAAAACAATCTCAGCCAGCGGCATTTCAAAATTTAACTCAACCCTATCGTGACTAGAAAAATGCTGATTTTTAAGTATCCCACGCTTGTCGAGACAAAGTTTCATGATACCGCCAAGGAACTCGGTGCGGGTAATAATCTGGGCTAATATATAGGGTTCTTCGATATGATCGATATTGGTAATTGGAGGTAATCCCGAGGGATTATGCACATCGAGTACTTCGCCTTTGGTAGTGTAGACTTTATAGGAAACGTTAGGGACAGTAGTAATTACACTCATGTTAAATTCGCGGTCGAGGCGTTCCTGAACTATTTCCATATGGAGTAGCCCGAGAAATCCACATCGGAATCCAAAACCAAGCGCAGCCGATGATTCGGGGACAAACGACAGAGAAGCATCGTTGAGTTGAAGTTTTTCGAGCGAGGCACGTAATTCCTCATACTCATCGGGGTCGATAGGATAAACCCCTGCAAAGACCATAGGTTTTACATCTTCGAAACCGGCTATTGCTTTCTCGCATGGATTTTCGACATGGGTAATGGTGTCACCCACCTTAACTTCGCGCGAGTTTTTGATACCACTGATGATATATCCCACTTGGCCAACAGTAAGCTCAGAACGAGGTTCGTATTTCAGTTTAAGTACCCCAATCTCATCGGCATGATACTCTTTACCCGTATTAAAAAACTTTACAAAATCGTTTGTTCGTAGGGTGCCATTAACTATCTTAAAGTAAGCGATAATTCCCCGATAAGAGTTAAAAACAGAATCGAAAATCAAAGCCTGAAGAGGAGCGTTTGGGTCACCAGCCGGAGGAGGTATACGTTCGATAATAGCTTGAAAAATTTTATCGACCCCTTGTCCGGTACGAGCGCTGACCATCAGTACATCATCGGGTTTGCAACCAAGAAGTTCGACAATGTCGTCGCGAACCTCTTCGGGTTTTGCGGCATCCATATCGATCTTATTGACCACAGGGATAATTTCGAGGTCGTGTTCGAGAGCCATATAAAGATTGGAGATGGTTTGAGCTTGGATACCCTGAGTAGCATCAACCACCAGCAATGCACCTTCGCAGGCAGCAATGGCACGCGAAACTTCGTACGAAAAATCGACATGGCCCGGAGTATCAATCAGATTGAGAGTATATATCGTACCCTGATGTTCGTATTCCATGCATATTGCGTGACTCTTGATCGTAATACCACGCTCACGCTCCAAATCCATATTATCAAGCACCTGATCCTGAAACTCGCGCTCGCTAATGGCATGGGTCATCTCAATCAAACGATCGGCCAATGTGCTTTTTCCGTGATCGATATGGGCGATGATGCAAAAATTGCGAATATATTTCATTCCCCTCTTGCTTTCGTTATTCTCCAATCAATGCTTTATAAGCCTCGGCATTTAATAGGTTCGATATTTCTTCGGGATTTGTAATTTTCATCCTTATAATCCATCCCTCACCATATGGGTCTTTGTTGATAAGTTCGGGCTTCGAATCGAGTGCAGTATTTTTTTCGAGTACCTGTCCGCTCATGGGGAGGAAAAGATCCGAAACCGTTTTAACTGCTTCGATAGTGCCAAATACATCACCCTGCTGAAGGCTTTTTCCAACTGTCTCTACTTCGACAAAAACGATATCGCCAAGTTCGTGCTGAGCAAAGTCGGTAATTCCTACCTTAGCTTCAGTACCGTCAACCAGAATCCATTCATGATCCTTGGTATAATAGAGGTTTGAAGGAATGTTCATAATCGATAACATTATTTA
>JAOAFU010000099.1 GCA_026416115.1 Bacteroidales bacterium
GCCCCAATAAAGTCGACTGGATAACCTCCTGCTTTCTGATTGTACTGCTGACGTTCATAAGCAAAACCGGCCTTTAATCTACCTGGCGAAGCTACATTAATCAACTTGTAGGCTTTGCTGGTACATGCCTCAGCTGTGTTGGATATGGTCAATCCTACAAGATAATACCCTGCTTTGCTGTAGGTATGTGTGGGATTCGGTACATTATCTACCTGACCATCTCCAAAACTCCACTGCCATTTATCGGGCGATCCATAGGATCGATCGGTAAATTGTGCTTCGCGCGTGATCGAATCGACCACAAAAGAAAAGTCGGCTCGGCACAACCGTTTATTCTCGGGGTTGACAACTACAGGTTTACATTTGATAAATGCTTGATAATTTTGATTAACCACCAATAAGCATACGTTCTTATACCCCGAAGTATTGAAAGTGTGTGTAGGGTGCTGGTCCGATTCATAGGTGCCATCGCCAAAGTTCCACAAGTATCCGATAAGATTGCCCTGCGACTGGTCAAAGAACTTAATGGTTCGGGTTCCTGATTGCGGCACATACGAGAAATCGACCATACAATCGTTGAGCGAATTACCTACCAAAATGGTTTCCTCGTGATAGTCGCTACATCCATTGGCAGTGTTGATGATGGTAAGTCCTATCCTGAAGTATCCTGCTGCTTTATAACGGTGCGAAGGGGATGATTGGGTAGAGAAACTGCCATCGCCAAAACTCCATAGCAGGTTATTGTATTCGCCTCTCGAAAGGTTATTGAGTCTGACGGTTCGCTTGATTGAATCGACAAAGAAGCTAAATAATGCCTGACAATTAGCATTTCCTACCTGTACCTGTTGCGTTTGTATATCCTGGCAACCATTGGTTGTATTGGTTACCGTGAGCGATACGCGATAGGTTCCCTGCTGGGCGTATTGATGGGTGGGATTGGCGTCGAAACTGTAATTTCCATCGCCGAAATTCCAGAAATAGCTTAGCGAACTACCACTGCTTTGATTGTAGAAGGATACCTCATCTGCCGAGGGCTGATATTGATAGGTAAAGGCAGCTTTACAAGGGACAAATCCCACCTCAACATAGGTCGAGGTATAGTCGAAACATGCTGCATTACCTACTGCAAGACTTATCAAATATTTGCCTGTCTGAGCATAGGTGTGCTCGGGTTGTGCTGCAGTCGAAGTATTGCCGTCCCCAAAGTTCCAGAAGTATTTCAGATTACTTCCCTTCGACTGATTAACCAGCGTTACTTTTTTGGCGGTATCGACAAAAGCACTGAATGCTGCTGTAATCTTACACAAAGTATCCCCCACCACAACAATTTCGCAGTGACGGTCCGACTGACCCGTTTGGGTATTGACGGCTTGTAAGCATACTTCATAAGCTCCTTTGGCAGCATAGGTATGATCGACATCCTCCGATACCGAATAACTGCCGTCACCAAAAGTCCAATAATACGAATCGGCCTGAGGGGATGAATTATTGCTTAAAACAACCTTTTTCGAAGCATGATCGACATAGTACACAAAAAAGGCGTTAAATGGTACCGTAGTAGGAGTACCCACCGTAATATCCTGGCAACTTTGCTGGTAACATCCAAGTGCAGTGCTTTTTATGGCATGACAAACGCGGTAGGTACCCGCCTGACTATAGGTGTGACTGGGATGTTGCTGGCGACTTGTCCACCCATCGCCAAAGTCCCATAGGTACTCTTCCATCTCTTTCGATTGGTCGGTAAACTGAATGGTGTTAGCGTTGTTAACATCGGCCTGATAAGTAAACACGCTTTTACATTTAACCTGCCCTACTACAATATCTTTGCATACTTTTTTGAGGCACCTGCTGTTAGCTTCGTAATTGGTCATACAAACACGGTACTGACCATCGGCTTTAAAGGTATGCGAGGTATTGCGCAAATCGGAAAGAGTGCCGTCGCCAAAATCCCATCGGGTGCCTGTACTGGCCACCGATACGTTGTAAAAATTAAACGTACGGTTGTTGTCGCTCTCGTATACAAAATCGCCCAAACAACCCGAAATTTCATTGGCCACAACAGGTTGAACAATAGTATCGGCACATTTACCCACATTTTTGGCAATAAGCTGAATGTTATAGGTGGCAATAGAATTAAGTACAAAAATAGGCTCAAACCTGCTGCTTGAATTTATACTTGCTCCCTCCTGATAGTTCCAGGTATAAGTAGTAGTCGAATCTCCAAATCGGGTGGTATTGCGTACTTTAAAAGGAATATTGGCGTAAACTGTCGAATCGATAGCAAAAGAGGCATCGGGAAGGACAGCGCAAGCGGTATAGTCCTTAAGAAGCGAAGGAAAACCATACTTGCCCGATTGCGAAACGCCTGCTACGTATAACTTATATTCGCCTGCTGATGGCGATAGCTTTATACGCAAAGTATCGTTAAATGCAGTAGCCGGTGCAATAATTTTTTTCTGAACAGGATTGTCCACGTGAAGAGTGTCGTCGAGATAGATAGCAAACATCGAAAGACTGTCTTGTG
>JAOAFU010000149.1 GCA_026416115.1 Bacteroidales bacterium
GACTGGCCAGATCCTCAAAACGTTCGCCTTTTTGTAGTTTTTGGTACAATGCATCAATAACAGCTTTGGCCGAATCAATTTGTCGGCGAGTAGCGTTTTCGGGAAAAGCAACCATGATGTGCTGAACTTTAATTTCGCCCAACGATGGACGACGGTCGAGAACCTGGATTATGTGGTATCCCAGATGGGTGCGAAGTGGTGGCGCTACTTCTCCAGGTTTAAGGCTATATGCCACATTTTCGAATGGATATATCATTTGTAAGGCTGTAAAATAGCCTAAATCACCTTTGGTCTTAACTGCATAACTTTCCTGTGCATATTGATCAAAAACCGTATCCCAGGGAATCCCAGCTTTTAACTTTTTATAGGCCTCCCACGCACGTTTGAATGGTTCGATTGTATCTGATGGAGGTAATAATTCACCGCAGCGAATAAAAATTTGACGTGCACGAATATCGTAATGTAAACGGTCGTAAACTTCACGTACAAGTTTTTCTTCAGTTTCCTTATCAATCAGATAAGGTCTTGCCAATTGTTCGCGATAGGAATTATACTCCGAAACAAAAGAGGAAAGAGTATCCATCCCCTGGTTTTCAGCCTCGATCACTTTAAGCTTGAAATTAATAAACAGTTCCATGTAATCATTCAGCGATTTACGATCGAACTTACCATCGGGGTTATTCTTGGTATAGGTGCGTAAAAACTCTGATTGGGTAATTTTTTTGGGACCAATGGTAACTATAACTGGATCGTTTTTTTGAGCCAGCGTAACATGGTTAAAATAATAGAAGATAAAAAACGTGAAGAGGACGAAAGTCTTTCTCATATTTAGAGCGTTTTAATAGGTTAATTATTATCGGGTGTAATTCGGTGCTTCGCGAGTAATAGTAACATCATGAGGATGACTTTCTGCCAATCCTGAATTGGTAATACGAACAAACTTAGCTTGCTGAAGTGTGGGGATGTCCTTGGCTCCACAGTATCCCATACCGGCACGAAGCCCGCCAATTAACTGATATACAACTTCGGCCACAGTACCCTTATATGGGACTCTGGCTTCGATTCCTTCGGGAACAAATTTTTTAATATCATCTTCAACATCTTGGAAATACCGGTCTTTCGACCCCGCCTGCATAGCCTCTATCGAACCCATACCGCGGTATTCCTTATACTTACGCCCGTTATATATGATTGTTTCTCCTGGTGATTCCTCTACACCTGCAAAAAGCGAACCTGCCATTATAGATGAAGCACCAGCAGCAAGGGCTTTGACAATATCGCCCGAATAACGAATACCCCCATCGGCTATAACGGGAACACCTGAGTCTTTGATAGCTTTAGCAACATCGTATATAGCCGAAAGTTGAGGAACTCCAACCCCAGCCACGATACGTGTAGTACATATCGAACCTGGCCCTATCCCTACTTTTACAGCATCGGCACCCGCTTCAACAAGAGCAATAGCTGCCTCGGCTGTAGCGATATTGCCGCATACAATATCAATAGTAGGAAACCGACGTTTAGCTTCCTTGAGTGTTTCGATCACTCCACGAGAGTGACCATGGGCAGTATCGATAATAATAGCATCGACACCAGCTTTAACCAAAGCCTCCATTCTGTCGAATGTTTCGGAAGTGACCCCTACTGCAGCTGCAACCCTAAGCCTGCCTTTGCTATCCTTACAGGCATTAGGTCTATCTTTCGATTTTGTAATATCTTTATACGTAATCAAACCTATCAGCATACCTTTTTCGTCGATAATAGGCAGCTTTTCGATTTTATGCTTTTGAAGAATGTTGGCAGCATGTTCGAGGTCGGTCTGTTCGGTTATGCTGATGATGTCCTTCGACATCACTTCGGCGACAGGTCGGCGCATATTCGTCTCGAACCGTAAGTCGCGATTAGTAACTATTCCTATAAGCCTACGGTTTTCGTCTACAACGGGTATACCTCCGATTTTGTTTTCGTTCATCAGCTGAAGTGCATCGGCCACTGTGGCATCGCGATGTATTGTCACTGGATCGAAAATCATTACATTTTCGGCGCGTTTTACTTTTTTAACTTCGTGCGCTTGCGCCTCGATGCTCATGTTTTTATGTATTACACCAATACCCCCCTCACGAGCTATGGCAATAGCCAACTCGGCTTCGGTTACCGTATCCATAGCTGCCGAGACAATGGGAGAATGCAGCTCTATATTTCTTGAAAACTTTGTTGAAACATTCACTTCGCGAGGAAGTACTTCTGAATAAGCTGGAACTAACAATACGTCATCAAAAGTCAAGCCCTCCGAAATCACCTTATCTGTTAGAAATGACATAGCCTCAAATTTTGTTATTTAAAATTGCGCCAAATTACAAAAATACTTTCGTATATCCCGCATATTAGTTTTTAATTTTTCTTAACCACCCAATGCTATAAGCATTTGCTTTGAATCCTTCTCCATAATTATATTTCTTTAAATTGCGCACTCTTCGTTTTTTAAGGGTCTATTTAGGCCTTGTCGGAATAGAGAGATGCTAATATTAGCCCCGTAGAGGCTAATTTATGGCAGAACAGGAGTATACCGCCCACCTCCCCCGTGCCTCTGAGAATGATCATACGCTAATGAAAAGCAGTACGACAAGATATTTATGCCCATAGGGTCAAAAGAATAAGTTTCTAATATTGGTCGCTAAAAATCAGTGTACTTGACAGAAATTAAGTACAGCATTGACAAAAAAATCTTACTATAAACTGATGAGTTTGGATGATGAACACAAAAAGAACATGCCTCAAAATGGATTTGTGCCGAATGGTCTTTATTTTACAAATATAACTTAGGAAAAGGGTCTAATTAGTTTTCTTATGTCAATGCTAAGATTATAAATTTAATAGAAGTACGTCTTTAGCTTTAAAAATTGTTTCTCGAAAATATGATACGAAACCATACTAACCAAAATGGTTACCATTAAGGTAATAACTGTAAAAATTGGCCAACTAAATGCTAATGTATTTACCTGGTGAAAAAGATTGATAATAATGGTATGAAACAAATACAGTCCATAAGTATAAATTCCCAACTTGCTTACCCATTTCTTGTCAGATATAAACAATCTGTTAGTGGGAGGCAAGGTAAACAAAAGGGTTGAAGAAAATGA
>JAOAFU010000163.1 GCA_026416115.1 Bacteroidales bacterium
CCCCTACAGCTCCTGATGCTGGATACAATGTATTCCGTAAATATGTCGATACAACATATGCAGGAACCGACTGGATGGACGAAATTTTTAGCACTGCACCTGTTCAAAGCCATACAGTATCTGCTATGACCGGAAATGAGGCGGCTAATCTCTACCTTTCGGCATCCTATTACTCACAAGATGGTATTGTTGGCCTTGAAAGGAATAACTTTACGCGATATACTTTTAAAGTAAATGGCGATGTGCAAGCTAATAAATGGTTAAAATTGGGTGCTAATGTTAACGTAGCTCATTCCGAACAGAGAAACATTCCTGTAAACGATTTGTACGACGGCGTTATTAGTGCTGCAATGTCGCACGATCCTACGATACCTGCTGTATGGAACGATACATCTGAAATCTGGACCTATTTAAGAAGAGTTGGTCAATATCCTAAGAAAGAGGTAGACCGTCAAAAATATCTACAAGGACTTGTTAAAACAGACGATGGTAAATGGTATTCAAATACAGCCATGCCTGTAAATGAACGCTTTAATCCTTTGGCTAAGATTAAACTTGCCGAAAATGACAAGGCTTCGACCGAAAGAATTATAGGAACCTCGTTTGCTGAGATAAAACCTTTTGAATTTTTAACCTATCGTAGTAGCTATAGTGCTGAGGTCTCCTATGTAACCAACGACAACTGGGGCGATAAGTATTATGTGAACAATACCCGATTCCGCGATTACAGCTATGTTTACAAGCAAATTGCACGATACTATAATTATCAAATAGATAATGTTGTCACATTCGAAAAAAATTTCAATGGACACGATTTATCAGCTATGGTTGGTCAATCGGTACAAAAATATATAGGGTATAGTGTAAATGGCCAAAGAATTAACTTACAAGAAGCCAACGAAAATTGGGCGTATCTCGATGCTGTACCACAATCGAGCGACTCTGTATATGTGTACAACCGAACCAATGGAGGTTTTAAAGATATTCAGGCTCAGATGGGTTATTTTGGCCGAATTAGTTACAACTACAATGAGAAGTATATGATTAGTGCCATCCTGCGCCGTGACGGCGTTTCGAAATTTGCACCCGAATATCGTTTTGGTTACTTCCCCTCAGTATCTGCTGGTTGGAATGTTCATAACGAAAAATTCTTCACAATTCCTGCTATCTCTCAGCTGAAAATCCGAGCTAGCTGGGGGCGTAATGGTAGTCATGCTTCTGCCTCACCTTGGCAATGGATATCGACAAAAACTGCGTCTGTACTGGGCGGTACACAGACAATTATTACTGGTGTAGTTAAGAATCCAAAGCTTCACTGGGAAACTTCGGAGCAAATTGATGCGGGTTTTGATTTAGGATTATTCAAAAATCGCTTGTTAATTAATTTCGATGTTTATTCGAAACGTACAAAAGACCTGTTAGCAAGGCCCATCAAGGCTACATGGACAGACGAAGTTCCATACTATAACGTGGGTCGAATCGACAACAATGGGGTTGATTTAGAAGTAACCTATGCTCAACGTGAGTCGGAATTTAAATATACAGTTAAATTTACAGGCACATACCAGACCAACGAAGTAAAAGAATTTAGTGCTGCTAAACTTCAGGGTTATTCGGCACATGGATCTCCAGCCGAAGAGACCGCATTTGAAGTTGGCCATCCCGTTTGGTACTTCAGGGGTTACAAAGCTTTAGGTATTTTCCAAAGCTGGGAAGAAATTCGAAATTATACTTATACCGATCCTGTTACGGGCAAAAAAACGCCTATTCAGCCAGACGCCGTACCGGGCGATGTTAAAATTGCCGATGTGGGTGGAAAGATTGATCCTGCCACAGGTAAACCAACATTACCCGATGGTAAAATTGATGCAAACGACTTTACTGCATTAGGAAAACCCCTTCCTACCTGGTTGCTCGGTCTGAATCTTGATTTCGAATATAAAGGTTTTGATCTTAACATGTTTTGGTATGCCGAACTGGATAAGGAAATATACAATAATACCTTGCGTACCGACTTCCTGCATTTGAATCGTCCCGAATATTTCTATACCGAACGTTGGACACCCAACAACCATACCAACGATTGGTTCCGTGCTAGATATCAAGATCCTACCACAGGAAGCACACAGATTGGATTTAATAGTTTATTCTTCGAAGATGGTAGCTTCTTGAGATTGAAAAATATTCAGTTAGGATATACCTTACCTTCGAGTATTTCTCAGCGAGTTCAAATAAGTAAGCTTAGAATCTATGTTAGCGCTTCAAATCTCTTTACTATTACAAAGTATAAAGGTTCAGACCCCGAAATTGGTATTACAGGGGATGTTAACTCATATGGTGTTGACCGAGGAATGTATCCGGCAGCTAAAACCTATACCGTTGGCATGAATTTAACGTTTTAACTCTTAAAATGCAGAATCTATGAAAAAATATAAAATTTCAATAATTGCAATGATCACGGGCATGTTAATTTTGGGTTCATGCTCGGAGGATATATTGGATGTACCTGCGCTGGGCAGGTATGTTGGAGATCCTGATCCAAACGCTCCGATGGATTATGCCATGGTGAATGGCGAAGCAATTGGTTTATACAGCTATGTTAACATGTGTTATAACAATGGGTGGGGCTACTCAACTTATGTTACTCTTAACGTAGCTTCTGACGATGCTGTGTCGGGTGGGGCCTCTGCTGGCGACCGCCCTGAATACGAAGCTGCCGACAAATTCACCCTCGATCCTAACAACCAAGGAACTATCGCTTTGTTCTCCCGTTTCTTTGGAGGTGTAGCTAAATGTAATAAGTTTTTAGACTCCTATCCCGAACGAAATAAAGATACAGTATTGCGTTGTCGGGCGGAAGCTAAATTCCTTCGGGCTTTCTATTATTTTAACCTGGTTAATTTCTATGGCGAAATCCCATTACCTCTATCTTCCACATCACCTGGCGATTTGCCACAGGTACCGCGGGATACTGTTTTTGCTCAAATAGAGAAAGATCTTATTGAAGCTATTAAAGATCTTCCTGCTAGCAAGGCAGAATTGACTCCCGATGACCTTTTAATCACTCGTGCAACCAAGAATACTGCTAGAGCTTTACTTGGTAAAGTTTATGTTTATCATTCAACTTTGTTGGGAGCAAACAAATGGGCAGAAGCTAAAGCTCAGCTCGATGCCGTGGTAAACTCTGGTGAATATCAGTTGGTAAGCGATTTCCGTAGCTTGTGGTCGAGCAATAATGAAATGAAGGATGGTAATCCTGAAAATATTTTCGAAGCATACTATACCGACGCTTTTGGTTGGGGTTGGAGTGGTGTACCAAGAGGTAACCTCGATATGCAGCTGATGGGGATCCGTGACTTGACAGGCTACCCAGGTTTAGATGGCGGATGGGGTTTCTGTCGCCCAACACAGAAATTAGTCGATGCCTTTATTAGCGAAGAAGACTCAATTCGACTCGACGCAACTGTTGTTGCTGAGGATTGGCCTGCATCTATTAAATCTTGGGAGACTCAAGGAAAACTGCAAAAATCTCTTAAAACTGCTGGTGCATCTTATTCCGATCCATACGATGGCACAGGTTACTGGAATGGTAAATATCGTCAGGATGAGCATCCTATTAATGCCCAAATGTATGCACAGAATGAAGTAATCATGAGATATTCCGAAGTGTTATTGCTTCTTGCTGAAACAGAGTACAGGTTGGGTAATGAAGCTAAGGCACGAGATTATATTAATCAAGTGCGTGCTCGTGTAAAATTAGCGGCTAAGAATTCTTCGGGCGAACAACTATGGAACGATATCGTTAAGGAAAAACAACTTGAACTCGCTTTAGAGTCTGTAAGATATTGGGATTTAATTCGTTGGAATATGGCAGCTACCGAAATACCCAATTTTAGGGTTGATAGAAAAGGTTTGTGGCCTTTCCCCTTGAACCAGTTAGCCGTTGACCCCAATCTAAAACAAAATCCTGGATACTAAAAATATTCAATCATAATAGAGAAGAGGACTTTTATAGGTCCTCTTTTCTATTTATTTTATCCAAAAAATTAACCAGCATTGTAATTGAGAAAACGAAGATGATCTCCTTTTCATAGAATATTTATAAAATAAATCAATGCAAAACACTTACAATGCATATGTTTTTTTAGTACATCATTCAAGTTTTCCTATTTACTATAGATATTTTAGTCAAAGCTGATCTGCATTTCTATCAAAAACACTTACTTAATTACTGCCATTAATAATTTTTCTCTAACGACAATGCGGGGATTAATATTTATTGTTCAATGCTTAATTCAACTTTTCTTTTTATAACTCGAAAATAAGATAGTGAATTATTTACATTTGCTTTCAAATGATTCAAAGCTAAAAACATATTTATCGCTTAATTGCTTGGTAATATTGTTTAAATTTAAATGGAAAAACATCGCTTTTATTTCATTCGAAATAATAAAATGATATAAAGTCTCACTGAAATAAAAAAAGCGGAGAATTATCTCCGCTTTCGATTCACCATATTACACATTATTATTTTGCGTATGTTACAGCGCGCGTTTCTCGGATTACTGTAATTTTAATTTGTCCAGGATAAGTCATTTCATCCTGAATTCTTTTAGCAATCTCGTATGATAGGGTCTCTGCATCTTTGTCAGTAACTTTTTCACTTCCTACAATAACACGGAGTTCTCTACCCGCTTGAATAGCATAAGTTTTTGTAACACCTGGATAGGAAAGAGCAAGGTTTTCAAGCTCTTTAAGGCGTTTTATGTAGGCTTCAACAATTTCTCTTCTTGCTCCGGGACGTGCACCTGATATAGCGTCGCAAACTTGAACAATAGGAGCAATCAGGGTTGTCATTTCTACTTCATCATGATGGGCTCCTATAGCATTACAAACTTCAGGTTTTTCTTTATACTTCTCGGCCAATTTCATACCTAAAATAGCGTGGGGCATTTCTGGTTCATCGTCGGGCACTTTCCCAATATCGTGAAGTAGACCGGCACGTTTGGCAAGCTTTGCGTTTAACCCAAGTTCCGAAGCCATTATAGCACAAAGGTTGGCAACTTCGCGCGAGTGTTGTAAAAGATTTTGTCCGTACGAAGAACGATACTTCATCTTCCCAACCAATCGGATAAGCTCTGGATGAAGCCCATGAATACCAAGGTCGATGCAAGTACGCTTACCAATTTCTACTATCTCTTCTTCAACTTGTTTCTGGGTTTTCTGTACAACTTCCTCAATACGTGCTGGGTGGATACGACCGTCGGTAACCAGCTGATGAAGTGCCAATCGTGCTATTTCGCGTCGAACAGGATCAAATGCAGAAAGAATGATCGACTCGGGTGTGTCGTCGACTATTATTTCTACTCCAGTAGCTGCTTCGAGTGCTCTGATATTTCTACCCTCACGGCCTATAATTCGTCCCTTCATTTCCTCATTTTCGATATGGAAGACAGTGACCGAGTTTTCGATAGCAGCCTCAGTGGCGACACGCTGAATCGTATTTATTACAATGCGTTTAGCTTCTTTTTGAGCGGTCATTTTAGCCTCGTCCATTATCTCGTTGATATAGGACATGGCCTGAGTCTTTGCTTCTTCTTTTAACGATTCAACCAATTGATTCTTAGCCTCTTCGGCAGTAAGTCCAGAAATTACTTCAAGTTGTTCAATTTGTTGTTTGCGAAGCCGATCAAGTTCTTCTTTCTTTTTTTCAACAATTTCGGTTTGAACCGTCAAATTTTCTTTAATAACATCGACTTCTTTTTTCTGCTTCTGGACCTCTTCGAGTTTCTGAGTAAGAATTTGTTCTTTTTGCCTGATACGATTTTCTGCTTGAAGTAACTTGGCATTCCGTTCGTTAATCATTTTTTCATGCTCGGCCTTGAGTTGAAGAAATTTTTCCTTCGCCTGAAGAATTTTATCTTTCTTGATAACTTCGCCTTCTTTCTCGGCCTCTTCCAAAATAGTCTTTTTCTTTTTATTTAGCAAGAAATTGAATAGGAAATAGCCACCTATACCTCCAGCTATGAGGCTTAACCCTCCAATAATCAGAGAGTTTATATTAATAAAGGCCAGAATCGTACAAATAATAGGTATCATAGTTTATGTATTTATAATTAAAAATGTTAATAAAAAAACCCGCATTAGTTTCTTCATTGAGGGTAAGAAACCCCAGAAAGGTACGTTAGAGCTGCCATTCATTTTCGAACTTCCACTGCCACAAATTGTGGCCCGCTTTCGCGGGTGAGGCCTGCCCTACAATGAATGAGCGACACTCAATTGTGATTTGTGTTGAGTTTCACGCCATTGAAGAAATAATGCGGGCTATATTTTGATATTTTAAAGAACGCTCTGACGTTGTATATACTCTTCTAAACTATCCGTTAGTTCAACAAGTTTCCCAAAAAGTGTCTGGTCGTTTTCCCGTTCTTCCCACTCCAGGTTCTTTATGGCTAACTGTAGCGCTGCCATTGCTAGAAAGTCCTGATTATCTTTATCGGCATAGCGTTGCTTGTATTGTAATACCCTTTCATTGATCAGCTTGGCTGCTTTACGGATCTTTTCTTCATCCTTGCGATCAATTTTCAAAGGATAATACCTATCGACCAAGTTTACATTTATTGAGAACTTGTCTTCCATTTATACTAATTACCTGTTTAGAAGCGCAATACATTTGTCTATTTCCCGCACTAAATTGAGCACCTTAACTTTGGCATCATGCGTATCAACCGTATTGGTTAACGTCTTTGCCAATTTTAATGTGCTTATTTGTACCTCCATTGCCTCGACCTCTTTTGCTTTCTGTTTTAACTTCTCAGAAAGCTCTGAATTAATGTTTTCCAAATGTTGACGAGTTGCTTTTTCTTTTTCGTAAAGCAATTTAAGTTTTTCTATACTCGTTTGCAATCGGTATATTAATTCATCTTTGTCATCGGGCATAGCAGGCATTTATTTTAATTCACAAATATATAACACCTTTTTTACATTCAAATAATAAAAATACTATTTATTTCCTTTTGGGATTTTCTATTAATAAAACACTTTTTTACCCAAAATTGTTGAAAAAGTAACTTTTTGTTTACTCAAAACTTTACTTTCTTTACAGCAATTAGAATGTTTATTATGCTTCGAATCAGTTTCATCTTATATTTTCTTTTAGGTTTTAGTTATCTTGTTGCTCAGCAAGTAAATAGTAGAACCGATTTATGCCCTCCATTGACGGTTCCTCTTGTTATTTCGGGTAATTATGGCGATATTCGTTCAACTTCTTTTCATTTTGGGATCGACTACACCACTAACGGTCAAAGAGGTTTACCAGTACCTACTATCGATTCGGGTTATATTGCTCGAATAAAAGTCGAACCCGGAGGGTACGGTAAGGCTATTTATATAAATCATAAAAATGGTATAACTTCAGTCTATGCCCATCTCGATTCTTTTAGTTCTTCAATCACTCGATTTGTGAAAGAGATGCAGTATAAAAGTCAATCCTTTTCGGTCGATTTATTGATTGATAGTGGAAAGTATCCTGTAAAAAAATGCGAAATAATCGGGTATAGTGGAAATAGTGGGCAATCAACCGGCCCTCACCTACATTTCGAACTACGAAAGACTAAAAACCAGAATACAATTCAACCTTTTATTTTTGCATTCCATTCAAAGGATACAATACCTCCCATTATTAAGAAAGTTTTACTGTATTCTCCTTTTAACTACCTTACAAACGAACCAATAAAAGCAATTCATAAATCATGTGAAAAATTCGCTATTAATTATAGAAACGCAAAATATTTTAGAGAATATCTATCCGATGATTCGGTATTGGAAGTTCCGGCAAGATTTTATTTAGGAATCTCTGCTTGGGATTATCTTGTTCCGGGAGAAAAAGCTATGTCATTTTATGTTTCACGAATCAAATTGGATGGTAAGGTAATTTTTGAGTTAGTTTTTGATGAGATACCTTTTACCGAGACAAGTGCTGTGAATGGAATTATAGATTATCAAAGAAAATTTTTCCAAAAAGAAAATGTTTATCTTCAATTTTTATATCCCAACTTTACGATTACTCCTGTAAAAAAAGCTATAAATAATGGATTGATTGAGTTAGACGACTCCTTGGTTCATTTTATCACCGTTGAGGCGGCTGATGTCTCGGGTAATCAAAGCATGTTTGGTTTCAAAGTTCGAAGGCAAAGCATTACTCTCGAGAAGTCTGAAAAACTATCTGTTTCACTAAAGAACGCAATAGTGCATGCCGGTAAAACTCACGTTGTAAATAAAGAGGGTATTAAGGTAATTTTTTCGCCCAATAGTTTGTTTATGGATTGTATTGTTACAGTCAGAAAAAATACTCGTTCCGGCTTGTTACCTGGATTTTGGGTTGAAGTTGGCCATGAGGCTATTCCCTTAAAAAGCCCTTTTATGCTTGAATTTCCAATTACAAATTTTCCTCGGCAATTATGGCCTAAAATAAGGGTTGTTCGTATCAATGGGGATAAATACGTGAGCATTGGTGGCGAAATCGAAACGCATCATATTAGGGCTAGTTCAAAAACTTTTGGCAATTTTACAATTGCACTAGATACAATTCCTCCCACTGTCCAATTTATTAACCTTAAAGAAAACGAAAAGGCTAAAGATTACATTTTAATTCGTATGCGAGACAATCTTTCGGGTATAAAGTCTTGGGCTGGTTACATCGATGGTAAATGGGTGTTGTTCGAATACGATAAGAAAAATGATGAAATACGGTATGTTTTTGATGAATATTGTTTACCTACAGGACAAAAACATGAGTTGACGGTTAGTGTTGAGGATAACTGTGGTAACAAAACATTGAAAAAAATGAATTTTGTTTATTAGCATGAATTATTATTTTTTTGATAATACCAAAATGGATTTTAGTCTTATCTTTAACCAAATTTTTTTAGATGAAAGCTTCAGATTTTTTCACCGAAATCGAAAAGAAAAGAATTCAAGAAGCTATTCGTAAAGCCGAAGAGAGAACATCGGGCGAGATACGGGTTCATGTCGAGCTTTCGTGTAAAAAACAAGACGTAAAAGACTGCGCTGCCGCTGCATTTGCTCGGTTGGGCATGCATAAAACCAAATTGCGCAACGGGGTACTCATTTATTTGTCCATTGAAGATCATCGTTTTGCTATTTTAGGCGATGCGGGTATTAATGCATTAGTACCTCCAAATTTTTGGGATGAAATAGTTGATTTGATGAAAGATTATTTTAAGCAGCAATTATTTGTCGAAGGCTTAGTTGAAGGTATTAATAAGATTGGTGTAAAGTTGAAAGAATTTTTTCCTGTCATGTCGGACGACGTTAACGAGTTAAACAATGAGATATCGTTTGGAAAATAAAGGGTTAAAAAAAAATAGCCATTGTCGAAAAATTTTTTTAATCGTTAGCTTTCTACTATTTTACATAGGTTTGCGGGGGCAGGATATTCCCAGTCCTATGGTGCCACCGCGTTTGGTTAACGATTTTATTGGGTTATTATCGCCCGAACAAATTAACTTGCTTGAGAAAGACTTAATTGCATATAATGATACCACTTCAACTCAGATAGCTGTAGTTATTGTAAAGTCGCTGAATGGGATGGACGCAAATTATTTTGCATATAAAATTGGAGAAACCTGGCAAGTGGGTCAAAAGGGTTTTAATAACGGAGTTGTATTTCTTGTAAAACCTAAAACCCCTGAATCGCGTGGTCAGGTAGCAATAAGTGTAGGATATGGGTTGGAGGGAGTTCTTACCGATGCGCTTTCGAAACGGATTATTGAGCAAGAAATAATCCCTTATTTTCGAAACAATCAGTATTTCGAAGGCATACAGGCAGGTGTAAAATCTATCATGATGGCTTGTAGAGGCCAGTATAAGCCAAAACCCAAAAAAAACAGTGATTTTGAAGGAAGTCCGTGGTTTGCTCTTGGGATTCTTGCTTTTTTCTTTTTTTCCTTCGTATTTTCACTCTTACAATCGAGAAGGCGAAGGCATACGATAGGTAGTAAAAATTATTCCGATATTCCTTTTTGGATGTTGTGGGGGAGCATGTTGGGGTCGGGCGGTTCGAAAGGAAGTAGTTGGGGTAACTTTTCCTCAGGTTCAGGAAGTTTTGGAGGCTTTGGTGGAGGTTCGTTTGGGGGCGGGGGAGCCAGTGGTAGTTGGTAATTTATGATTTCAGAAGGGCATCGGTCGAAAGCATTCCGCACGCTGCCCAAATATCTTGCCCTCTGGAAGCTCTTAGCGTTGTGATTATTCCTTTATCTTTCAATTGCTTCTGAAAAGAAAGAATTGCAGAGTCATCGGACGTTTGCCATTCTTCTCCGGGTATCGCATGATAGCGAATCAGATTTATTCTACAGTTAAGACCATTTAACAATCGAACAAGACCTTTTACATGTCGAGAAGTGTCGTTAATTCCTTTTAGCATGATATACTCGAACGACAGTCGTCGCTGTTGGTTGAAATCAAACTTTTTTAGCTCTTTTACCACCTGTTCGATGGGATAAGCTTTTTCAACAGGCATAAGTTTTAGCCTCTCCTCGTGGAAAGGCGAATGAAGGCTAATGGCTAGGTGACATTTACTTTCGTTCAAAAAACGAATCATTGTGGGTATTATTCCTACTGTCGATACGGTTATTCGTTTGGGCGACCAACCAAATCCATAGCTCGAGGTTAGAATTTCAAGACTTTTTTTCAATTCTTCGAAATTATCAAGAGGTTCTCCCATTCCCATGAAAACAAGATTCGTCAATTTGTCTCTTTCTGGTATACTTCGAATTTGATTAATAATGTCTGTAGCAGTAAGATGTCCATTAAAACCTTGTTTGCCAGTAAGACAAAATTTACATCCCATTCTGCAACCTGCCTGAGAAGAAACGCATAGTGTTGATCTGTCTTCTTCGGGTATATAAACCGATTCAATAAAACGATTGGCACCAGCTTTAAATAAATATTTTTTAGTGCCATCAATAGACTCGACTACCTCTATGGGATGATACCAACCTATTTCACTTTGTTGGGCTAAAAATCGACGATTCTTTTCAGAAATATCAGTCATTATGTTAAAATCGTTCGCATGCCTTTTATAAATCCATTGAGCAATTTGCTTGGCGGTATAAGAAGGCATCCCCCAGCCAGTTACATAGCCAGACAACTCATCTAAGGTCGAACCTAATAACTTAACTTTTTCCATAAACTTTAGTTCGCTGCAAAGTTACGACATAGCAATTAAAAAATGGATAAAAAATAGTAAGGGGGATATGATTGCTATTAGCCATAAATAGAGAGGAAAGAAAAATAATTGAGAAAAAGCAACCATAAAAAAATGGAATTCTGTTAAAAAAATATGTAACTTTGCGACCCGAAATTGCGGATGTGTCGTAATTGGTAGCCGAGCCAGACTTAGGATCTGGTGCCGTAAGGCGTGGGGGTTCGAGTCCCTTCATCCGCACTTAACTTTAATGTATTCTTGATAAATGTGCCTTATACTTTTGTGAACACAAGTGAGGTAAAACCGAATTTCAGGACTTAAAAGCAAAATTGTTAAATCCCAATTAATTAAATTTTGGCTCATGAATATTACACGTCAGCGTATTGGTGAACTTACCGAAAAGATTACTTTACAAATTAGCAAAGATGATTATGCTGGTAATGTCGAAAAAACTTTGAAAGAATATAAACGCAAGGCCAATATACCTGGTTTCAGGCCTGGAAAGGTGCCTATGCAGCTCATAGAGAAAATGTATGGCAAAGCTGTTCTTCTCGACGAGCTCGATAAACTCATTAATAAGCATCTCGACGAATATATTAGGGCAGAACAATTAGCTCTTTTAGGCGATCCCATTATGGCCTCAGATACCCCAAAAATAGATGTTGATAAACAGGAAAATTTCGAGTTTGCCTTTGAAATTGGATTGCAACCTGATATTAGCATAGAATGGCCTAAAAAAGAAAAACTAGTTCAGTACGAGATTGAGATTACCGACGAAATGGTAGATAAAGAGATAAAGATGTTTGCTCGTCGTTTTGGCCATTCAACCGACTTAGAAATGGTATCGGAAAATTGTAGAATATATGGTAATCTTACCGAACTGGACGAAAATGGGCAAGTGAAAGATAACGGAATTAAAGTTCCAAATTTTTACATGGATCTGCTTGAAACAAATGACGAGCAGCAAAAAAAATTAATTTTAGGTGCCAAAAAAGGCGATACTGTCAAAGTAAATATTAAAAAGTGGATCTCGAACGAAGAAGAGCTCGCATACCGCTTGCAACAGGAAGGTAAAAGAGCATCTGAATTATCCGACGATTTTCAGTTGGAGATAACAGCAATCCGTCAGTTTTCTGATCACGAAATTAATCAAGAACTCTTCGACAAAATATTTGGCGAAGGTGTGATTACTTCTGAAGAAATGTTCAGGGAAAAAATGAGGGATGAGGTTGCTTTTGTTTATTCGAGAGATACACAGCTTGTTAACATAAAAGAATTGAAAAAATACCTGCTTACTACTCAGAAAGTAGATCTTCCTTCCGAATTCTTAAAGAAATGGGTCAAAAGTACAAATAAAGCATCAAATGATGATGAATTGGATAAACAGTATCCAATGCTCGAAGAAGAATTTAAGTGGCAATTGATTAAAAATAAAATTGCAAAAGACAATCAGATCGAAGTTAAAGAAGAAGATGTTTTAGCTTTTGCAAGTGAGATTATGCGCTGGCAGATGAGGAACTATTATGGAATAATTGGAATGTCGCCAGAAAAACTGCAAGAATATGGCAAAATGCTGCTGCAAAAAGAAGAGGATGTTCGAAAGATGGTTGGAGATGTGCTTGAAGTTCGAATCCTTGAAACTGCCAGAAGCCATGCTAAGGTAGATCTTAAAAAAGTTAAAGCTGAAGAATTTTATGAAATGTTAAAATAATTCGAGTTACAAATTTGTCATATTCAACATTCCCTGCATAATTAGACTGATCTTTTGAAAAAACATTTTTAACAAATACCTTCTTGTGTTGTTTTATTAAAAGATAAAACGAAAGAAGGTATTTTGTTTGATAAAAAGTAGAAAAATTTAGTGAATAAGGACTAACTTTGTTAAATAACTATTCCAAAACTTTATACAATGGATTACGGTAAAGAATTTGAACAGTTTGCCAAAGGCAAAATGGGCATAAGCAGTTTAACCATGCACCGGATTAAGTCGGTATACAACAATTACATTTCACCTACCATCATCGAAGAGCGGCAGTTAAATGTGGCTACTATGGACGTTTTTTCGAGGCTCATGATGGATCGCATTATCTTTCTCGGGTTACCTATCGACGATTATGTTGCAAATGTTATAGAGGCACAGCTTTTGTTCCTCGACTCCGTTGATCCTAATAAAGACATCCAGATTTACTTTAATTCTCCTGGTGGTTTAGTTCATGCAGGTTTAGGCATTTACGATACGATGCAGTTTATAAGCAGCGATGTTGCTACAATTTGTACAGGAATGGCAGCATCGATGAGTGCCGTATTGCTTTGTGCTGGAACTCCTGGAAAACGCTCGGCTCTCAAGCATTCGCGTATTATGATACATCAACCTATGGGAGGGGCACAGGGACCTGCTTCCGATATCGAAATTGCAGCTCGCGAAATTCAAAAGCTAAAAAAAGAACTTTACGAGATTATAGCTTTACATTCGGGTAATGCGGTAAAAAAAATTGAAAAAGATGCTGAGCGCGACTATTGGATGACCGCTACCGAAGCTAAGGAGTATGGGATGGTAGATGAGGTTTTGGAAAGAAAAAAAATAATACGCAAGAATGAAGGAATCTAACAATTGTTCTTTTTGTGGCCGCAACATTAAGCAGGTCAATATGATGTTTAATGGCATGAATGCCAAAATTTGTGATCTGTGTATTATTAACGGCTATGAAATGATAAACGAGAATGCTACAACGCATTCCTCGTTTGATATGTCTAAAATTACCCTGCATAAACCTGCAGAAATCAAAGCTTTTCTCGATCAATATGTTATTGGTCAAGAAGAGGCAAAAAAGTTTTTATCAGTTGCAGTTTATAATCATTATAAGCGTCTCATCCACGCTAATAAAAATAAAAAGAATCCTGATGTTGAAATCGAAAAATCGAACATCTTGCTTGTTGGCGAAACTGGCACAGGAAAAACACTTTTGGCTCGCACCATTGCCAAAATGTTACATGTGCCATTTACTATTGTAGATGCTACTGTATTTACTCAGGCAGGTTATGTGGGCGAAGATGTAGAAAGCATCCTTTCTCGTCTACTTCAGGTGGCCGATTATAATGTCGAAGCTGCAGAAAAGGGAATTGTATTTATCGATGAGATCGACAAAATTGCTCGAAAAGGCGATAATCCTTCCATAACCCGTGATGTTTCTGGTGAAGGAGTTCAGCAAGCCTTGCTCAAGTTGCTCGAAGGAAGCATTGTAAATGTTCCTCCTCAGGGAGGGAGAAAACACCCCGAGCAAAAGTTTATTGCTGTCGATACCCGTAATATTTTGTTTATTTGTGGCGGTGCATTCGAGGGAATTGAACGAAAAATTGCTTTGAGACTAAATACTAAAACAGTAGGTTTTAATGCCGCTAAAAAGAAAGATCAAGTCGATAGAAACAACTTGTTGCAATATATAGCACCTCACGATTTAAGATCATATGGATTGATTCCTGAAATAATAGGCCGACTTCCCATAGTTACCTATCTAAATCCCCTTGATCGCGATTCTTTACGACGTATTCTCATCGAGCCTAAAGATGCTATAGTTAAGCAATATATCAAGTTGTTCGAAATGGACGGAATTAAATTGCAATTCAATGACGATACGCTCGATTATATTGTTGATAAAGCAATTGAATTTCGTTTGGGTGCCCGTGGGCTTCGTTCTATCTGCGAAGCCATTATGATCGATGCCATGTTCGAACTGCCTAGTCTGCAGGTAAAAGAGTTTACGGTTACGGTAGATTACGCCAAAGAAAAACTCGAAAAAGCCGATCTTGGCCGTCTAAAAGCAGCTTAGTAGTGTATACTATATGAGGTTTTAGCAGTGTTTTTCCTGTAAAAAACTATTCCAAATTCGTAAAAGTCGAGACATATAGTACTCTTGGAATGCTGACATATAGCATTCCAAGCTTTTTCCATATCTTTCGACCAATGAATATCGTCGATAATGATGCATGATTGACAATCGAGTTGTTCTACAAACACATTAAAGTATTTTAAAGTAGAATTGTACCGATGATTACCGTCGATATATGCTATAAATGGCTGTTTTATCAAAGGAATAATTTTGGGCAGTAAATCATCGAAAGATCCTATTTTTAGATCGATGTTGCTAACTCCTATTTTTTTAAAATTTTCTATTGCAATATTGGCTAGCTCAGCCGATCCTTCGACAGTAATGACTTGTGCATGAGGACATGCAACGGCAAAAGTTAAGGCTGAAAGGCCAAGTGATGTGCCCAATTCAATAATTTGATTGGGGTTAAGCTCTTTTGAAATTTGAAAAAAAAAACGACACTTCTTTGACGAGCTTACTGACTTTTTTAAAATTTCTTTCACTCGTGGGGTATTCTTCCAATTTCCTGCACCCAGATCGTTCAACTGAATAGTTCTTTTGTCTAAGGAGAGCTTATCCCGTAATTGTTCAATTGTATGAAGAGAATGCTCGTCGGGGTGCTTTTGTAAAACTTCTGTAACCAAGTGAAAAACAAATGGAGAGTGAATACCGTGCCCTTTAAGGCTTTTGGCTCGGAGTCTGAAAAGCAAATAAGCAAATATTCGTTGTAAATACTGCTTAAACTTCGCCATTACTTTTCTGCTTTTGTTTAACTTTGGCACTCCCTGTAATATTTTGCTTTACAACAGGATTGCCGACATAGAAAATTTTTCCGAAGCCTGAAACATTGATATTGAGATTCTTAGTAGCATTTACTACTGCATGACCGTACCCTGATATGTCGATATTCGTGTTTTCTGTTACAAAATCGTTAGCTTCAATTTTTCCAATACCTGTAATACTACAGGAAAATTGGGTACTTTTCCCCTGAAGAGCTACTTCTGCTCCACCACTAATGTTGAGATTTAGATTATTAACCAGCAGTTTAAGTGATAATTTACCCGTTCCCGAAATGCTTGTACTAAAATTTGTAGACTGAATTAAAGTGTCAGTAACTATTTCCGAAGCTCCCGATAGAATAATTGTACGAATCGATGGACTTCCTATATATAGTTTTAATTCTCGCGAACGAATGATGTTTTTTTTAGGTGCAATTTCAAGCGAACTATCACTAACCTCAATGCTAATCTCGGGAATAAGATTTTCGTCGGCAACTAATTTTAACTGAGCCTTATTCGAAGGGTATAGATGAACCTCAAAAGCTCCTTTTAGCGAAAGGGTATGAAAATCTTCAAGTTGATATGTTTTTTCCTTGACAATACCATTACCTCCAATTGTTTTATCTCGACAAGCGTTGAAAGCAAGAATTGGAATTAAAAAAATTCCTAAAAGTCTTAATTTACGCATGGGTAGTTTTTTGGGTAAAAATAATAAATGTTCGGGTACCATATCATATAGAAAAAAAATATCTGGGATAATTATTCAGAAAGTATTAACTTTAAAAGATACATGGATTAGACTCTTCTATAATGTATCCATATGTCAATTAGAGCAATGAATTATTGTAAAATGTTTATGCAAAACTTTCGAAGAATTATA
>JAOAFU010000205.1 GCA_026416115.1 Bacteroidales bacterium
TGGGCGAAATTAAAGTTCAGCACATCATGGTTGCTTTTCCCGAAAACGCTACTCGCCGACAAATTGATTCGGCCAAAGCTGTTATTGATGCATTGTACCAAAAACTACAAAAAGGCGAACGTTTTGAGGATCTGGCCAGTCAGTATTCCGATGATAAGCGTTCGGCCAAAAGAGGTGGTGAACTTAATTGGTTTGGAACAGGTCAGATGATTGCCGAGTTCGAAAGAGCGGCTTTTGCTCTCAAAAATGATGGCGATTATTCAGCGCCTTTTAAAACTGATTTCGGGTGGCATATTGTTAAACGAATTGCAGTACGTCCAATTTCACCATACGACGATCTGAAGGAATCACTCAAAGCCAGGGTAAACCGCGATGGTCGTGGCGAACTCATTAAATCGAATTTGGCCGAAAAAGTGAAAAAAGAATTTGGTTATAAAGAAAACAAGCAAGCACTTAAAGAACTCGCAAAATACATCGATAGTACGGCATATAGAGCCGAATGGAAACCCGAAAAAGCTAAACCTATCGAAAATCTCGATTTGTTTACTATTGGCCAGAAAACCTATAAGGTTAAAGACTTTACACCTTTCATTGCCAAACGACGTTTTCGTAAACCTGCTACAATCGATATGAGTATAAATTATTTCTATGGACAATATGTACAAAATGAGATGATTGAATACCTAAAGTCGCAATTAGAAAATAAATACCCCGATTTTAAGTTTCTTCTACAGGAATTCCATGATGGCATTCTATTGTTTAACTTAATGGAAAAAATGGTATGGACAAAGGCAGCTAAAGACAGTGTTGGTTTGGCTCAGTTCTATCAGCAACATAAGGACGAATACCAGTGGAAGGAGCGTGTTGAAGCACTGGTGGTATCGTCGGTTAATAAAGAAGAGGTTGAGAAAGCTTATAAGTATGCTCAAGATTTCCTGCAAGGCAAAATTACGGCCGAAAAAATCTGGAAGAGCGTATGTGCCGATACTACAGAAGCTTGTTTTAACTGTCAGGTTAATTTATTTGAAAAAGGCGATAATTCGATCCTCGATAGTATTGGGTGGGAAATAGGAGTAAGTCCCATAGTGTTTAAAGAAGGCAAATACGGATTCTTTGTTAAAAGGTCGCACCTGGCTCCTCGTCCTAAAACTTTTGAGGAAGCAAAAGGAACTTGCCTGGCCGATTATCAAAATTATATCGAAACTAAGTATCTTGCCGAATTACGTAAAAAATATCCTGTAAAGGTTGATGAAAAGGTTCTTCTGAGTATGGTCAAATAAATTGGAGCATGACAAAATACTTTATAGTCATTTTCCTGCTTTTTTTCACCGGTTGGTGCAAAAAGCAAAAAGATAATCCACCTGTTGCAAAGGTTGGAAGTGCTGTGCTATACAAATCGGATTTAAATCGACTTATTCAACCCGGTATGACCCTTTCCGATAGTTTGATGTTAGCAAAAAGTATCATCGAAAAATGGGTACGAAAGCAACTGATCATGCAGCAGGCACTTCAAAATCTTACCGATGCTGAGAAAAACGTGGAAAAAGAGCTTGAAGAATATCGTACTTCGCTAATTATTTACAAATACGAGCAAAAATACATTCAAGAACGTCTCGATACCGTTGTTACCGAAGAGGAGATGCAGAAATATTATTCCGATAATCTTCAAAGTTTTACCCTTCCAACTTCGGTTGCAAAGGTTCAGTTTATACAACTTCCTTTGCAGGTTAAACCTGATTTGTTAAAAACTTGGCTTTTGTCGGCAAATGAAGAAAGTGTAAAAAAAATTGAAGAATTTTGCTATCAGGTTGCACTTAAATACGAATATTTCGGCGACAGATGGGTAAGTATGGATAACATCAAAATGTTATTTCCATATGCTTTGGTACCTTCCGAGCAATTCATGCTTACCAACAAATTATACGAAGCAACTGATAGTACTTATCGATATCTCCTTTATCTTCGTGAGGTAAAGACAAAAGGAACTCAGGCCCCATATGAATTTGTTCGTGATAACATCCGAAATATTATCATTCTTAAACGAAAACAAAAACTTGTAAACGATCTGGAAAATAATATTTATCTCGATGCGTTGAATAAAAACAAATTTACGATTTATGAATAAAAAATATTGGCAGTTTACCCTGCTTGGAATTCTTATTTCTCTCCACGTTTTTTCTCAGAAAAATATTGTTGCCGATCGCATCATCGGCGTAGTGGGAAACAGTATTATCCTTCAATCGGATTTTGAGCAGCAGATGCTTCAATATAAGGCTCAGCGTATGCGAGTCGAACCTTGTTTTGTTTTCGAGAATTTCCTTATTCAAAAGTTGATGGTTAATCAGGCTAAGGTAGACAGCATAGAAGTTTCGGATGCTACCGTTGAGATGCAGCTGAATAATCGCATCGAGATGTATATTCAGCAGGCTGGTTCGAGGGAGAAACTCGAAGAATATTTTAATCGCTCGCTACCTCAGATAAAGGAAGATATGCGACTTCCTATGCGCGAACAATTGATTATGCAAAAAATGCAGGGGGAAATAACGAAAAATCTTAAAATTACCCCATCTGAAGTCGAAGATTTTTATCGTTCTTTCCCTGCCGATAGTATTCCTTTGGTTAATACTCAGTACGAGTATAAGCAAATTGTAATACATCCTCCGTATACCGATCAAACTATTTTTGAGATTAAAAATCAGCTTTTAAATCTTCGTAAGGCTATTCTCGAAGGTAGAAGTTTTGCCTCGCTGGCAGTGATATATTCAGAAGACCAAGCTTCTGCTGTAAACGGAGGCGAAATTGGCTTCATGTCCCGAGGCGAGCTCGATCCTGAATATGCCAAGGTGGCTTTTAGTCTCAAGGAAGGTGCAGTATCGGGGATAGTCGAAACACAATTTGGGTATCACATAATCCAGGTAATTAAACGCGATGGGGACCGAGTTAATACCCGTCATATCCTTATGAGACCTCGACCTACAGAGAAGGAAATAAAGTTTGCCTTCAATAAGCTTGATTCTATCCTTTCGCTTATAAAAAAAGACAGCATTACTTTCGAAAAAGCTGCATTCCTTTTTTCGACCGACAACGAAACTCGTATGTCATACGGACAGGTCGTAAATCCTTACAACAGTAGTACTCGTTTCGAGATAGACCAGCTTCCACAGGAAGACTTTGTTATGCTTAAGAAACTCAACATAGGAGAAATTTCAACTCCTTTCCAGGCTACGGACGCTGCCAAGCGCCCTGTTTTTAAGATTGTAAAACTTGTTAATCGGATCGAGCCTCATAAAGCAAACCTGAAAGACGATTACCAGCTCATTCAGGAAATGGCTTTGGAGAATAAAAAGAAAAAGATTATCAAGGAGTGGATTGACAAAAAAATCCAGTCAACATACATCCGCATCGACCCTTCGTTTGCTAACTGTAAGTTCGAACATTCGGGCTGGAAAAAGTAACCTTCGTACTATACTTTGCCATGAATATTCATAAATTAAGGTTGTATAGTGTAGTGGGTTTAATTTACACTGCAAGTTTTTTGTCGGCGCAAAATAACCGACAGATCGAAATAGTAAATACCGATTTACTTGAATATAATAAAAGATCTGGTTCAGAAGCCCGTAAACTAATCGGGAATGTCCAGTTCCGACACGAACATGCTGTAATGTTCTGCGATTCGGCATACTTCTACACCGACGAAAATAAAGTCGACGCCTTTGGTAATGTTTCCATACATCAGGGCGATACGTTACACCTTTATGGTAAAATGTTTCAATACGAGGGGAACAACAAAATTGTCAGGATGAGAGACAATGTTAGGTTAGTTGATAAGCAAACAACTCTCAGCACAAATTATCTCGATTACAATATTGACCAGAAAGTAGGTTATTATACTAACGGAGGAAATATAATTAATGCCAACAATCAGTTGAAAAGCAGAGAAGGATATTATTTTACAAACAATAAAACTTTCTTTTTTAAAGGAAACGTAGAGATCTACAATCCACAATATACCATGTTTTCTGATACCCTCAAATACAATACGGTAAACCGTACGGCATACTTCCTTGGTCCAACCCGTATAGTGTCGAAAAATAACCTCATTTATTGCGAAAACGGCTGGTATAACACGCAAACCAATAATTCTAAATTTTACAAAAATGCATATCTAACCGGTGAGGGTAGGTATTTAACCGGCGATTCACTTTTTTATAATAGAAGTAAAGGTGTTGGTCGGGCCTTTCACCGCGTAATGCTCATTGATTCAACAAGGAAAGTCATATTATCGGGGAACTATGCCTATTATGTAGAACGTCCCGAATATGCATTACTAACCGATAGTGCGGTCCTCACGCTATACAACAATAACGATTCGCTTTATTTACATGCCGATTCTTTAATTTTAAGTTCACTGGGCGATAGTGCTAAAAACAAATTGATAAGGGCATTTTATGGGGTTAAATTCTTTAAATCCGACCTTCAGGGAATGGCCGATTCGGCTGTTTTTTCAACATCAGATTCTACCCTTCATATGTTTCATAAACCGGCGCTTTGGACAGGTAATAATCAGATTTCAGCACATAAAATCGAGCTGCATTTCGTTAATCAGCAGTTGCATACTATCGACTTTATCGATGATGGATTTATCATAGCTCGTGAAGATACAAATATGTATAGTCAGGTTAAGGGGAAGAATATTAAAGGCTTTTTTAGAAATAACGAATTATATCGCTTACATGTCACCGGAAATGGACAAACTCTGTACTATGCCAAAGAAAAAGAAAAAATAATTGGAGTAAACAAGGCGTTGTGTTCGCAGATTAATGTGATGGTTAGCAACAGAACTATTTCTCGAATTGTCTTCCTTACTCAACCCGATGCTACTTTCTATCCTCTTAGGAAGTTACCAGAAGAGGAGAAAAAACTGAAAGGTTTTGTTTGGTACGAGAACGAACGTCCCAGGAACAAGTACGATATTTTCAGATAATTAATATTTTTTCTTGTTTTTTTTT
>JAOAFU010000102.1 GCA_026416115.1 Bacteroidales bacterium
GAAAATGATAGCGCCCAGCAGGCTGGCAGTAGCAGCAATTAATATGGCAAAATGATAATTTTGAAAAATATCGAACAATACACCCCCGGTAAGAGGGCCGAAAATTCCGGCCAAAGCATATCCAAGAAACACGTAAGGATATACATTTCCTAAACGATTAACACCATACAATTGAGCTGTTTCTTTGGCAAAGAGAACAAAATTGCCCCCAAAACCAAAACCAATTAACGAAGCTAAAAGCGTGTAAGATATAGGTGAAAGGGTAAAAAAATTTAGAGCAAGAATGGCTGAAGCCTGAAGCAAAAGCGCCATGAAAATTGAGATGCTTGCCCCGATAATATCGCTTAAAAAGCCCCAAAATAAACGGCCAAGGAAATTAAAGAAGGCAAAAACCGATACCCCCAACACGAGGTAATTGTTCGAAATAGCGCTTTCCTGACCTATCATCTTTAAACTTCCGATAATCAATAAACCGGCAAAAGTACCTAGGAATATTCCAGCAAATAGCTTATAAAAAATTTTATCGCGCAAAAAAGTGTAATCGATATTACTATTCATATTTCTTAGGTAGCCGTCAGGTGAGGAAATTCCATGAGAAGATAGAAAAATAATGAAGCTATAAACCACACCAATGACTAAAAAAAGTTTTAAAATTCCATATTGTTGTATAACTCCATGGGCAATGTTCGAAAGCAGGATGGCACCCAATCCAAAACCGGCAGCTGCAATACCGGTTATTAACCCTTTTCGATTGGGGAACCATTGTACAGGAACCGTTAACGAAACCCAATAGCCTATACCTGTAGCAATACCGCTAAGTACACCAATACTTAACAAAATAACATAAAAAGATCCATCCGATAAGCTTGCGGCTAAATAGGCCACCAAATACAAGCCAGCAGCTAAATAAAGTAGGTAACGAATCGAAAGCTTTTGGCTAATTCTGGGAACAATAAGCATTGTCGAAGGGAAAATGGCTATCAAAGTGCCAAAAATAAGCTGTGTTTGAGTAGATGAAAAATTAAGTTCTTCTTTCAATCCGGCTGCAATAATGCTCCAGGCATAAACCCCGCCCAAACAAAGCATAGTGAGGAAAGCGGAAATGACAGTCAGATATTTGTTCATAGCTTGTAATTAAAACTTTATAAAACAAAACTTCTTACATTCATCGCAGTTTAACACAAAAGTAAATAAAAACCTCATTAAATTTGCCGAACATTTTCAATAATATTATTGTTATTCATTAAAAAAAAAAATGAATGTTCATTTACTTCTTGAAAATCTTACCAATCCGGCATTGCTCTTCTTTGTACTGGGTATTTTGTCCGTTTATTTTAAAAGCGATTTAGAAATTCCTCCCAATTCGTCAAAGTTTATTTCGCTTTATCTTCTATTTGCCATTGGGTTTAAGGGAGGGCAAGAACTGGCTCACGAAAAATTTAGTTTCGAGCTTTTGGGTATTATCGGATTCTCACTTGCCAGTGCCATATTAATACCCATATATTCGTTCTATTTACTAAAACGTAGATTAAATATTTACGATTCGGGGGCAATAGCAGCTTCATACGGTTCGATAAGTGCAGTTACCTTTGTTACGGCAGTATCTTACCTCGAGGCCTATCAGTTTAAAACCAACGGACACATGGTAGCGGTGATGGCACTCCTCGAAGCTCCTGCTATTGTTGTTGGTCTGACCCTCATAAGCCTGTATGATAAGCAAAGTGTCGAATCGTTAAATTTCAGAAAAATTATCCTTCACTCGCTCTCCAATGGAAGTGTACTGCTAATTTTAGGAAGCCTTTTGATAGGATATTTAGCCACTGAACAACAAGCACAAGGCATAAAACCTTTTACTACCGATATTTTTAAAGGATTTTTGGCTATCTTTTTACTCGATATGGGAATAACCAGTGGTAAAAAACTTCAATCTCTTTTCACCCATGGCTGGTTTCCAATAGCTTTTGCCATCTTGGTTCCGTTGTTCAACGGCATGCTTTTTGCCTATTCGAGCCAGTTGGTAACACATAATATATCCGATCGATTTATCCTGGGGGTTCTCGCCGCAAGTGCTTCCTATATTGCTGTACCAGCAGCCATGAAGATAAGTGTTCCTAAAGCCGATCCCGGACTATTTGTTCCCATGGCCTTAGCAATTACTTTCCCAATAAATATAACTATTGGTTTTCCACTGTACTATCTTATAGCTCATATGAACTAAACAAAACACATCTTGGGTGTTGCAGCTCAAGATGCGAAAACTCTTTTAATTAGAAGATTTTCAGGGTTTTATTTGCTGCTTAAAATAATGATACAATAGCCGTACCCCAAAACCTGTTCCGCCCTTTCCGCGGTAGCTGTCGTTGGTTTTACTAAAGGCTACACCGGCAATATCGAAATGCATCCAAGGGTATTTAGTAAATCGTTGAAGGAATTTACCCCCCACAATAGCTCCGGCATTTTTACCCCCCACATTTTTGATATCAGCAATGTCGGATCTTATCAGCTCGTCGTATTCATCCCAAAGAGGGAATTCTACAATTCGCTCATACACGGCTTGGGCACTTTGCTGAAGTTTTTGTTTTACCTCATCGGATGCAGTACCCATAGCCACTAAGGCATAGGGACCAATGGCCATCGAGGCCGAACCTGTAAGAGTTGCCACATCGATAACCAGAGAGGGATTATAGCGCTGTGCATAAACTAGTGCATCGGCCAAAATCATACGACCTTCGGCATCGCTATTAAGTACTTCAACCGTCGTTCCATCCATTATAGTAACTACATCACCTGGTGCATAGGCATTACCCGATGGGCGATTGTCGGTAGCGGGTATCAGGGCAACTACATGAACTGGTAGTTTATTTGACGCAATGGCTGCTACTGTACCAGCAACAATGGCAGCGCCCGACATATCGGACTTCATATAATCCATGCTATCGGTCGTGGGTTTTAAGCTTAATCCACCGGTATCGTATACCACCCCTTTACCTACCAAAACATACGGATTGCTATTTACTGCGTTTTCGGGTTTCCATTCTACAATTGTAAAGGTGGGCGGATCGACCGAACCCTTGTTCACCGCCAACAAACCTCCCATCCTCAACGATTCGATCTGCGATTTGTGCAATATTTCTACCTTACAACCCTGTTGTATGCACATATCTTTTATTTCTTCGGCCAAACGAACGGCATTAAGGTACGAAACCGGCTCGTTGATCAAATCGCGTACTTTGTAAACCTGCGAAATAAC
>JAOAFU010000174.1 GCA_026416115.1 Bacteroidales bacterium
GCCCGAGGTACACTACAGGGTGACACTGGCAACCCTGCCGGTGAAACCTCCGACAAGGATGTCGAAGGCACAGTAAAGAGTGACACCGGTATCCTTGCCGGTGAAAAAAATCTCGGGCAGGATGCCCGAGGTACACTACAGGGTGAGACCGGCATCCCTGCCGGTGAAACCTCCGACAAGGATGTCGAAGGCACAGTAAAGAGTAACACCGGCATCCTTGCCGGTGAAAAAAGACACGGGCATCCTGCCCGAGTTACGATATGAAGTATGTTGGAGGCACATTAAAAAGATGGTGGGTGCTGGATAATGTAAAGGGCAAACAAATAAAATATTTAAATTATGGGTTTTAGGTATTATCGACGCATAAATCTGGGAAATGGGTTTGGACTTAATGTAAGCAAATCGGGGATATCGCCCAGTATCCGCACCCGGTGGGGGGCATTTGGGGCCAAAGGTTTCTCGATACGTACCGGCCTACCGGGTTTGTCGTACCGAAAGGCCTATAGCCGAACAAAACAGAACGACGGTATGGAAATATTTTTCTTTATCCTGTTGCTTTTGTCGGTTCTGTATCTTGCCATACTGATTATTTGGAACCTTGGCCGGTTGGTGGTATGGTCGGTTGCCCGTTTGCATCATGTTTTAAAACCTAAGCCAAACGAATTACCCGGACAGGTTACAAGCCAAGAGGCAGTTTCGAGTATACAGGACAATACTAATATGCCCCAGTGAAACTCTCACCTGTGTTGATAGCAGTAGCATTATTTTACATGCGAACGTAAAAGATGTTCGAGCCGTTCGGCTTTAAGGGCATCGGATGATTGAAGCGATTTATACTGTACCAGCAACTGGTTGGCTTCGGCATATCTGCCAAGCTTAATATATGCAACAATAAGGTTGTGAAGCAACTGAGGGTCGTTTTTTTCGGAATGATAGGCTATCTCAAGCTCGACAGCAGCTTTTGTTACGTCACCTTTTTTTAGGTAAATCGACCCTATAAAAAAATGAGCAATGTAAGTATTCTGGATTTGCAGCGAACGTTTAAGCATTTGAATTGCTTCTTCATATCGATCATGTGCAATAAGTTTCGACGCTTCTTCGAGATATTTTTTAGCTTCGGGGTCAACCATTATCGACTTCCATTGGTGGGTACCTTTATTTGGATTATATATTGCCTGCCTGAGCGCATCTATTTTAGTTTCCATCGACTTGCTCAGCTTTAGCTTCTCTAGTAGTTTTAAATAAGCTTTGGCTCTCGTAAAATCCTTTATTTGGATAAGTATTTCGATCATTTGCTCAAGGATATCGGCATTTTTTCCAGCATCGGGGAAAGTTTGCAAAGTTATCAGAGCCTCATAAAAACGGCCTTGCTTTGCATATAGATCTGCCAAATAACGATAGAAGGCCGAGTGATAGGGGAACTTCAGAATTAAAGCTTTATATTCTTCGGCAGCACCTGTTAAATTACCATTTAAAATCAAATAATTAACAAACTGGAATTGCGATTGTTCCACAGGTAAAATGTTACGAATGGTCCGAAGCAGTAGGCTATCGAGGTAATTTTTTGGTTTGAAGTTTTTGAGGAAGTGAGATTTTCCTACATCAGCAAATGGCCAGTCGGACTTAAGGATATTAACCGATAATTGAGCAAAAGATTGATCGAATTGGGATAAGGTATAATTTTTATCGAACTCCTCGAAGGGGACAATAGCTCGATGAAGGCCGGTTTCGTGGTTGATAATTGGCAGAATGGCTTGGTAAAATGCGTAAGCCATAAGCTTATAACCAAAAAGGTTGGGGTGCAGATGATCGATAATTAGGCTATCGCCTGTTATGCCATGGGTCGAATGCGATTCAAAAATATTTTTTATATCGAGAATTGGATATTGAGTATTAGCAGCCAGTTTTATTATAGAATTATTTATGTCTTCGGGCGCACGGAAACGGATGTCGTCGAGGTCTTTAGCAAAAAGATAGAGCTTTTTAGCTAAGAGGTATTCATTTTTTTGCTCTAACGAACGAGCGCTGTCGTATAGTTGTCGGGCCCAAGTCGAAGTGGAGCCTTTTCCCAAAGGAGGCTGGTCCTTGATATTCGACACAAGAGTCGACAGAATCACTTGAATGCGGTGTTTTTTTGTTTTATTCAGCAGGTACTGCATATTTGTTTCGAACTGATAAATCCCCTGGTAATATTCTTTCGATCGAAACTCAATAGGCGACTTGGTGGCAATTCGGTTCATTAGGGTACCTTCCGAGGGTGCCGAAAATAGGTATAATTTTCTGACAGTATTTTGCAAAAGCTGATAAAGGCGTAAGCGAACAAGTTGAAGATGAACTTTTTTTATAAAGTGAGGGATGTTACCCAGTTCGGCCGAGGCAATTCCGAGCGATCCATAGTATTCGTTGTGTCCTGCATAAATGATAATAAGGTCGGGTTTTTGCGCCAATATTTCATTGGTAAAGTCGGCCAAGGCATACGAGCTAATTGCAGCCATGGAGACATTTATTACCTCAATACGTTTACGTGGATATGTTTTCTGTAGCAGGTACTGCAACATACAGGGGAAAGAACCATTACGACGATAGGGAAAACCTTGGGCTGATGATTCTCCAAGCACAAATATCCGAAAACAAGTATCGGGTTTCGATTTTAAGAACATTTCGGGGTACGGTTCTGTTCCTGGAGAGAAGAAAAAAAACCGACGAGTAACGTTGGGATTAATCTCTAAATATTCTGCATTAAGGCTCGACTGTCGGAAAAGGCTTAAATCGTATCCGACGCAGAATATTCGGAGTGCAATCTCGATGATTAACAGTGTAAAAAATGGAATAGCAAGAAGAATAAGGTAAAAAAGCAACTTTTTCTTAAGGTTCTTTTTCATTTTTTCGTAATCTAAAAAAAGAAGCACCTCTCATGAAATTGAGAGGTGCAAACTAACCAAGCAAACTACCTGACAACTACCTTGAAAACGCTTTTTTGTTGGTCGACAGACACAGCAACAACATATACGCCTGGTTTGAGATTATCGAACGCGGTCGATTGGCTTACCACTTTTTTAGTCATAATTTTTACCCCTTGGATGTTATACACCTCTGCAATGGTGTTTGAAGGATTCGACATATTCAGCACAAACCCTTTAGCAGTATTTTTAAGGGTAATGTTGCTGGAGGCTATGTTTTTTACCCCAACAGGTTTAGAGGAGTTATAGAGTTCCATCACCTGGCTGGGGGTAAGGGTTTGGCTGAAAATTTTGAGATCTTTCATTTTTCCGTTAAAGAAAGCATCCTGCCAACCGCTTTTACCAAGCCAGAAGCTTTCAAAGGTCATAGCGCTTGGCTTTACGCCCACATATAGTGCACTTTGACGAACCCCATTGAGATAAAAGTAAATCGAGTCGGCATCTTGCATACAGGTAGCCATATACCATTGTCCTGCCACTGCTGGCTCGAGAGCACCGGCATCTTTATCACCAGCCTGATCGGGGAATTCGCTCGTACCGGGGTTACAAAAAAAGGCGGGAGTCCAGCCCGTACGACCATCGGAAGGAGAGAGAAATACTTCCGATTTAGTAGTATAGGCATCGTCTGTAGCAAAAGTAAAGATGCGGGTCCATCCGTCGACTGTTGTGCAGTTGAACCAAATATTAACTGTTACAGCATCGTATTTGTAAAAGGTAGGATCGAGGTCGACCCACGAAGCATCTTCATTGGTCTGCCCTTCGGCTTCGGCAGTTCCTCCGTAAAAGGTCAACACTTTTGTTCCCCAGTAATCGTCCTGCTCGTAGTCGATGTTATGGCCAATACCTACTTTGGTTCCCGAGGTAGGTTTCAGGTCGGTTTGCAAGGGGTAGTGAACCACAGGGGTGGGAAGGTCGGCAAAAGCAACCGACATCATTGTGCTTAATGCACCCAGAAGTAATGTTCTTTTTTTCATAGCTATTAAGTTTTTAGTTAAATAATAGGTCCTTTTACTCAATAATTATTTTTTTATACACTACTTGCGAATCTGTATCGATTCGTAGTATGACGATCCCTTTAAGATTGCTGCAATCTATGGCCAATTCTTTATCATAAACTCGAAGTTGATTGAATATCGGTTGACCAGCTACATTATAGAGCGTTAATCTGTATTCGGTATTTTTCCCTTTATTTCGGATGTAAAGTTTGTCCCCAGAAACAGGGTTAGGAAAGAATTCAAAATCATCGGCTATTGAAGGTTTGTTGTGAATAAGGGTTGAAGTAAGCGTATCAATGGGTATGCTGTCGACACGTTCGATACGCCATAGCTGATTGACGCCACCCAGATAATCCCATTGAATCACCATACCCCCTTCGGCCACAGAAAAGCCCGATACATCGGCACATCGGGTATTATTGCTTATCTTTGATAATATGCTGTAATAGCCGTTACCCAGATAATTCGCCTTAAAAAGCTGTTTATCCTCAGCAGTAAAGCGGTCGATGACCAAAAAGGCCCCGTTGGTGTTGGAAGCATTCCGAATGGATAAGGCGTACTCATTGTTACTATGATAAGGTGAAAAGTAATAATAGCCATTACCCGATTCGAAAATACGCCATAGCTGCGATGTAATACCCTTATCGGCATTTTGGACAATAGGGGTATTGGGATTTAGCTGGTTATTATTTGCAACATTCATTAGCAAATGACTGCACAGATTTTCGATTTTATAAGTAGCTCCCGAAACAATGGAGGTAAATTTTTGTACTTCAGATTGAATGACTTTTTTGCCCCAAATAGCTCTGCCATTATTATTTAAACCAGAAAATAGCCAGGTGGAGCAGTTATTTTCCCAGTCCCATCCTCTGAAAACGATTACTTTATCGACATCGCCTGTGTTCCATCTAAGAAACAAGGTGTCGCCCGATCTTTCCCATTTGTTACTACCATCGTTGTTAAAGCTATGGTCGCTGTTAAGGGACAATTGTTTGGAAGTAGAATGAAACTCGGCCTTTGGATTAGAAAAGTATCGAAGAGGCAAGTATTCCCAATCGCCGTATAGTTCGGAGTCGGAAGGGCTACAAGTCGGTACACCCGCATAACGCTCTGGTGATACGACAGGCCAATCGTCGATCCAAAATATCTCCCTTACATGCAAAACCATCATGGCAGGTTCGATACTTGGACGACCCTGATGAAACAGGTAGTATTTACCGTTGTCGTTGTAAACACCGCAATGGCCGGTGCCTTGCCATCCAAAATGATTGTTGAATCGGTAGGGTGAGAGAATCATGGGTACGTTGTCGGTTTTACTGGCCATGCTCTTTCCTCTAAAATCGTAATAGGGTCCTTCTGGATTACGCGAACGTCCAACCCGAACATTGTATATATCGCCAAGTCCATCGTACGAAACAAAAAGATAATACCAGCCATTTCGATAGCATAATTCCGAACCTTCCTGACCCAAGTTAGGGGTAGCTCGGTTGCAAATCAACTTTCCCTTATCACCGGGAGTTTTGATTCCGCCAGTTGCAGTATCGAGTTCAACTATATAAATACCTTTAAACCAAGAACCGTACGACATCCATAGTTTCCCGGATATGCTATCGTATATTACCGAAGGGTCGATGGCGTTGATGGTATCTTTAAACGAGCAAGTAATCATTCCCTTATCTTCCCACGGTCCGGCAGCCGAATTGCTGGTGGCATAGCCAATATAGGCAAAGTTAACTCCTTCGAGCCCACCGGGTGCAGAATAGTAAAGGAGGTACTTGTTTTTAAATTTAAACAGGAAAGGAGCCCAAATACCTTGATCGGTGTAGTTAGGGTTACCGTTATTTTTAAAATAATCGACGGCCGATTGGGGAACACCGTTGAAGGCATTGCCTAAGAATTCCCAATTTACCAAGTCCTTCGAGCGACGCTTTAGTGCCCCTGTTTTGTTAAGTCCTGCCCACGAAGCGTCGGTGCTATACATGTAATACCATTCACCATCCTTGTAAACTGTTGGATCGTGGGTATTATAATGTTTCCATTGGGAAATTTTTGCAGCTACATCGTGATAGGTATCGTAATATTGTTTTCCCTGAGGAAAGAGATTTGTATTACAATCCTGTGCGCGAACACTTACAGCTATAAGGATAGCGATGGTATAGGCAATTTTTCTGTTCATTTTGTACGGTATTATTGCTTATAGATTTGGGTGAGCAACTCAGATATTAATTGGGATACCCAGGATTTTGTCTAAGGTTAGGGTTAACAAGCAGCTGATCGCGAGGAATAGGGAATATGAGTTTATTTTCATCGTGTGTCGGAACATGGAAGGTCCAGGTTCCATGGATAAAGTTTTTATCGAAACGTATTACTTCCTCACGTCGATGGCCTTCGAGTGCAAATTCCCAGGCATATTCCATACAAAGTCGTCCGAATTTCACGGGAACACCATTAACAGGATAATCGGCCAAGAGGTCGGCGGCGGTGAGCATTTTGGATGGCCATACAGCGGCATCGAAGGCTCTTTTGCGCACCGAGTTGACCAAGTCGGCAGCCAACTGGGCATCACCACCGGTACGAAGCAAACACTCGGCTTTCATGTATTTAACGTAGGCCAGTCGAAACCATACATAGTCATTGTCGGAAGTAATAAGCGTACCTTTTTTAACTTCGTACTTGTGAAAACGGTAACCATCAGGTTCACCTGCAGCTTCGAGCGAAGCCACTTCTTTGGTGTAAATAAGTGGTTTACCAGCCCATCCTGGAACTAAACCAGTACATTTGAGGGGAGTTACACCATCGGCCGCATAACGTTGTCCGAATACGAATGTCCATGCTAAACGTTTGTCGTCGGGATCCCAGGTGTCGATAAACGAGGGGGTTGCGCATGCACCGTTGTCAAAACGGCTTTGGCTTTGGTAAACAGGAATCTCGGCAGGATGTAGTGTTTTCCGGAAAGCCATGTACAGATAGCATCCTGGTACTTTTTCGTCCATCGGAATGTTGAAGATAGCTTCTTTGTTCCCTTCGTTATTGAGCGAAAACATCGAAGGGTAATCGTTGGTTAGTGAAAAGAGTTTTCCTTCCTGAGCCAGAATTTCATCGCAAACTTGAAGACAGCTATCGTATTTAGCTTCGCCAATCCAAGCTTCAGCATTCAAGTATGTTTTAGCCAGGACAAAAAGGGCAGCCCATCGATTCATACGTCCATAGGTAGCCGTGTTGTTCTCGGTCGATAAAGAGTCGATATTTGTTTTAATCTCATCGATTATGAAGCGAACTACTTTTGTCCTTGGTTGATTCTCTGGCATGTAGTTATCGGGTACATCATATCGATCGACAATAGGGATGTTTCCAAAAGCATCGCAAAGAAGATAATACCAAAAAGCGCGAACACATTTAACTTCTGCAATATATTTTCCTTTGTTGGGTATATCGACCGAAGTATGTTCGAGCTGATAAATGAATTTGTTACAATCGGCAATTCCTGCATAGGCATCGATCCAGAACCAGTTGAAATGCACATCGGAAGGGTCCCAGGTATGTTTATGGTAACGTTGATAAACACCCCCATCATACCAGTTCGAACCGCGAGTGGGTGTCATGATAATATCGGCAGTTTCCTGCAGATCCCACCATCTTTGCCAGTCGAAAAGTATTCGAAAGTCGGCATATACAGGCGCAAGTGCTTCCATAAAGTCATTTTCGTTTTTATAGAAGGTCGACTCGGCCATCTTGCTATAGACTGTTTCGTCGAGGTCGGTACAGGAAATTAATGAGAGTATTCCGGCCAAAACGATTAGTATTATTTTGTTATTTAATGATTTCATATTGTTGAGTTTTTTTGATTAGACTTTAGGGTTGAGTTTAAAATGCCAGATTTATTCCCATAGTTATAGTGCGGGTTTTGGGATAAGTGTCGTAGTATTCGATACCTGGGCTTAGTCCCAGAATACTAACTTCGGGATCTAACCCCGAATAGTTAGTAAAGGTGTGTAGATTAATACCTGAGATATAAAGTCTACATTTACTAATTTTCCAAGCAGCTGGTAGTTTAAAGGTATATCCAATTGTTACATTGTCGAGTTTCACGTAGTCGCCGTTTTCGATAAAATAATCGTTGTAGGCGGGCGAATTGAGGATATAGGAATCGCTACCTGCTGGCTTATTGAAGGCTGAACGAGGAATATTGTCTTGTCCAACAACAGAGAAGTTTTCGTAGTGAGAACGGAACTGATTCCAGACCTGAAACTTGAAAGCTCCTCTGAAATTAACGTATACATCGAGGTTTTTATAGTTGAGCGATATATTTAGACCGGAAAAAATTTTCGGAATACCATTGCCAATAACATATTTATCAGCTTCTGAAGCAGCAGCTGCTTTGATGGTGTCGCCATTTCGGTCGAAGTACAACCATTTACCATCTTTGTCGAGCTTGGCAACTTTCCACCCCCAGAAATTACCAAGAGGCTCTCCTGCAACAATTTTATGAGTTGCCTGTTGTATGGGCGATCCTGTAGAACCAGCATATAAAGCATCGAGATTAAAGACATCGCTTTCGATGCTCTTAACGAGATTTTTGTTATAGGAGAAATTGGTTCCCATGGAAAGCCTTAAATCTTTCTTATTAATCAGCAGAGCATTAAGCGAAATCTCAACACCCTTATTCTCAATTTTACCGGCATTGGCGTAGGTTGTGCTGGCTTTATTTGGAGGGGTAGGTACAGTATAGTTATAAATGAGATCGCTAGTAAGACGCTGATATAAATCGAGAGTTCCATTAATCCGATTGGCAAATAGGCCAAAATCAAAACCTACATTGTATTCTTGTTTGGTTTCCCATTTCAGGTCGGGGTTATAATTTTGTGCCGGTACAACACCTTTAACCCATACCCCATTCATGTATGCCATTTTGGAGTCGTCGAAGGTGAGCAAAGGCAAAGACATGTACGAAGCATTAGGCACAGTACCTGTTACACCATATCCGGCTCTAAGTTTCAACTCGTTAAGCCAGTTCAAATTTTGCATAAATTGTTCGCGATTAATACGCCATCCTATCGACACTGCTGGGAAATTTCCCCACTTATGATTAGCACCGAATTTTGAGGAACCTTCGTGACGGAAGGTAAGCATCAATAGGTATTTTTGGTCGTAGTTGTATGTAGCACGTCCGAAAAATGCAATAAGCTTACTATCTTCCTTATAGGCTGCCATGTCGGCAAGTCCGTTTTTGATTGCTCTCGAGGGGGTAAGGTTGAAAGCTGCAAATTGGTCGGTTGCAAAATCGTATGTGTACATATAGGAGTTGTTGTACAGGTAGTACTGGTAGCTATATCCAGCCATAACACCCAGATTACTTTTCCCTATATTCAGCGTATAGTCCGTAGTTATTTCACCCGTGTAATCGTAAATTTGAGTTGCCCATTTCCATACATTTCCATTATTCTGTAAAACAGTAGTGTTGGGATGCTTAAATGTGCTCCATTTGTCGTTCATTCCTCCATTGCGTTGAACAGCACCGGTAAAGTTTATGTTCCAATTTTTCAGGGGTTCGAAGGTGAGCCTACCGCTCGAAAGAAACTGTGTCCAGTTGTTTTCATTGGTTTCTTCCTTTAGTAGGGCAACAGGATTATAAGGTTTTTGCGTTGAGCCCCATTCAAAATAGCTGCCGTCTTCGTTGTAAATAGGAAGCGTGGGATTCATACGCAGAGCAGTAAGGTAAGCGTATGTCCACACATAATGATCTTTGTATGTGCTGTTTGAAATATTTAGGTTCATGCGAATTCGATCGTTAAATGTCGAGTGATTGGCATTGAGCCTCAGATTATATGAAGTTCGATCCGAATTAAGCAATGTACCATCTTGCTCCCGATAGGTAACACCAGCTGTAAAGTTCGACTTTTCGTTTCCACTTTTAAAGGCTAGGTTGTGAACTTGATTATAAGCCGTGCGAGTAATAGCATCAACCCAGTCAGTTTTATCTCCATAATCCAGGTTTCCGAATATAACAGCTGCTGTTTTCTTGCCTATCATGGTTACAGTATCGTTTTTTAGTCGGATATAGTCGTCGGCCTTAAGCATATCGCGATTGTTGGCAATATTTTCGACAGAGAGGCTTCCGTTATATTCAACAGTTGGTTCTTCACGACGTAGCCCTTTTTTGGTATTGATAATGATCACTCCATTGGTTCCTCGGGTTCCATATATGGCTGCAGCCGAACCATCTTTGAGTACCGTAATATCCTCAATATCTTCTGGTGCTATCGAATATAAGCTTCCTCCTGGTACTCCATCAATAACGACTAATGGATCCTGACCAGATGCTAAGGTTGAGGTTCCTCGAATCATAAACTGAACTCCATCGGTAGGTGAACCCGATGCATTTGAGATTCCGAGTCCTGCTACTTTGCCTTGTAATAGCTGAGCAGGACTTTTGACCATACCCTGCAGAAAATTTTCCGATTTAAGTTTGACCATCGAAGTAGTTACCTCTTCTTTTTTCTGTTGACCATAACCAATAACTACCAATTCTTCGATAGCCTGGATGTCTTCTTTTAATTCTACAATCAGTTCGGTTTGTTCATTTACCGTTAACTCTCTGGAAACAAACCCAACAAACTTTACCTCAATCACTGGGTTATTTTGTGGAACAGAAAGGCTAAATTTTCCTTCAGCGTCGGTAAATGTACCCTTCTGTGTTCCTTTGACTATTACATAGGCACCCACCAAAGGCTCTCCTGTCGTAGCCGACTTTACAGTTCCCGTTACCCTCATATCCTGAGCGTTGATCGTAAGAACTAAGGATAGAAGGAGAAGTAGCAGACTCAACTTTTTTGTGTATTTCATAGTTAATAGTATTTGGTTAGTGAATGAAATGATTTTCAAATGTATTGGTAGCAGTTGGCTAACAGGAGGACTCTTGTAGTTAAAAGGCGGATTAATGTGTAAGAAATACACTTTATCAATTTGGAGCCTATCTTTATCGTG